>NZ_FNBX01000002.1:24294-279709 GCF_900102485.1 Desulfovibrio legallii
CGACCGGGATGCGGGGTCTTTTGCCTTCTGGCAGCGTCAGGAGCCCGTTTCGGGCCGGGGTTGCACCAGGAGCGTACTATCCCCGCCCGGGCGGGCGATCCCTACCGCCGTCGGAACGTCGGCGCAGCGCGTGCCGCCGCAGGCGCCGCGTCTGTGCGCGGCCTGTTCGGCAGGCCGTTCCCCCTCTGGTTTTCCCCCAACAATGGAGGAGGCCTCCCTATGTTCTTGCAGCGTTTGTTTCCGGCAGCCGTTTCCCTGCGTGGGGCAGCGCTTCTGCTCTGCGCCCTGGCGTTGATCGCGGCCTTGGGCTGCGCCCCGCGCCAGCAGCGGCCCTTGACCTTTGAAGAGCAGCAACTGCGCATGGCCGAGGCCCAGTGCCGCCAGGAAGCCAGCTCCATGAACCCCGAATGGCGCGGCAACAGCCGTTACTTCCCCTGGCGGGCCTATTTTGAAATGTGCATGCACCGGCTGGGCGTGACGGATGCGGAGCTGAAGACGCTCTGGTACTAGGCATTGCAACTTTGCAATGCCCTGGCGGCTGCATGAGCAGACGCCCGCCGTGAAGGCGTAAGCGCAATGTATTTGCGCTGGCAAGCGCCGAAACGAGCGTGCCGTAAACTTTGAGTATGTCTGTTCTCAAGGGTAATCTGCTCTGGCGCTGCGGCAGCCATCGCAATCCCGGCAGTTATCCCGTCGGCGCGCTGTCCGTTGTCCGAGCCGGCGTGACCTTTCCCCTCTCGGCCATGCCTTTCCTGGGGCGCTTGTGGGCCGGGCTGCTGCCTTCGACGCAGCTGATGAAGCTGGAATCCTCCACCGCGGTCATGGGCGCGCCGGCCGTCGGGCAACTGCCTGCCTTGTGCGCCTTTGCGCTGCAGGGGTTACTCTTTGTCTTCGTCGTCGGGCCACCACCAGCGGGCGCGCTGGCAGAGCAGGTCCACGTCGCCGGCGGCGGCCAGGTTGAGCAGCTGGCGGTACTGGCGCACGGCTTCGTAGCTGTGGGGGTTGGCCTCAAAAAGGCCGGTGAACAGGGCGGCGTCTTCGGTAAGCATTTTGCGGGCCGCGTCCCGCCGCCGCCGGAAAGAGGGCGTGAGAAAGGGCAGCAGGTCGTCCTGCCCGGCCAGGAGGGCGAAGTAGGCCAGATTGGTGATGAAGTTCATGCTCTGGATGCGGGCCATGGCCTCGTCGTGCTGGCGGGCCGTGGTGCGGAAGGTCTGGAAGCCCAGAGCGCGGAAGAAGCCCTCCACCAGCGGAAGGGCTGTGTCGCCACCGTGTCCGGCAACGCGGCGGCCGGGCACGATGGCCACGGGCAGGGGGCCGTGGGGGTCCGGCTTGGGGCCGAAGAGGGGGTGCGTGCCCACCACGGGGCCAGGCCAGGCGGCCTCCATCTGGCGCAGGGGGCGCTCCTTGACGGAGGTAATGTCGGCCAGCACGGCGCTGGGCGGCAGGTGCGGGATAAGGCTGGCGAGAACGGCGGGCACCACGGCGGCGGGCACGCAGAGCAGAACCAGGCCCGCGTCCGCGCAGGCCGGGGCCAAGGCGGCGGGGGTCAGGGGCTGGTCCACGCCGCGGGCGTTGAGGCCCGCAGCGGCGGCGCGGGCCAGCAGCATGGCCCCCATGCGCCCGCGGGAGCCCACAAAAAGCAGGGGGAGGGCGCGGTCAAAGCCCTCGGTTGCGGCGGGCTGGGGGATGGTTGGGGTGCGGCTCATGCCAGTTGCTCCCAGACGTTCCAGAATTGCGGGAAGGATTTGCGCACCACGGCGGGGTCGTCCAGGCGGGCGCGGACGTGGGTTTCGGGTTCGCGCAGGTCCAGAAGCGCCAGGGACATGGCCATGCGGTGGTCGTCGTGGGCGGAGAGGGCGGCGTCGGCGGGCAGGCAGGGGTGGTCGGGCTTGCCGTGCCCGCGTCCGGCCAGGCCGTGCACCAGAAGGCCGTCGGAGAGCTGGTCCACGGTCACGCCCGCCTTGGCCAGCTCTGTGGCCGGGGCGCTGATGCGGTCCGATTCCTTGAGGCGCAGGTGGGCCACGTTGCGGATGCGGGTGGAACCGCGGGCAAAGGCGGCCAGCACGGCCACGGTGGGCACCAGGTCCGGGCAGTCGCCCATGTCCAGCTCCACGCCGTGCAGGGCCGAGGGGTGGACAGTGACGGCATTGGCTTCCGTTTCCAGGCGCGCGCCCATTTTTTGCAGGATGCCCAGCAGGGCGCGGTCGCCCTGGAGAGAGGCGGGGTTGAGGCCCTCCACCCGTACAGGGCGGCGGCCCAGGGCCCCGGCGGCCAGAAGGTAGGACGCGCCGGACCAGTCCCCTTCCACGTCGTAGACGCCGGGCCGGTAGGGGCCGGGGCGGACCGTAACGCGCAGACAGCCGGGCTCGGCGGCCTTGAGCTCGCGCCAGGCCCCGGGGGGCAGCGCCTGCCAGAGGACGTCAGGACAGGGGCGGGTTTCCACGTCAAAGTTCAGGCCGAAGGCTTCCAGGGCCTGCAGGGTCAGGCCCACATAGGGCCAGGACACGGCCTTCTGCCCACAGAGGGATACGGCTAGGGGGGCGGGCAAAAGCGGCGCGGCCAGGAGCAGCCCGGAGAAGAACTGGCTGGAGCGCTCCATACCCAGCTCCACCTCGCCGCCGCAGAGGGCCGGCTGCAGGCCCGCGGCATGGATGCGCAGGGGCGGGCAGCCCGGCTGGCCTTCGTAGCGGATGTCCGCGCCCAGAAAGCGCAGAGCCTGGACCAGCTCGTCCATGGGGCGCTGGTGCAGGCGGCCCGCGCCGTGAACGTGGAAGACGCCACGCCCGGCGGCCAGCACGGCCGTGAGCAGGCGGCAGGTGGTGCCGGAAGCGCCCACGTCGCAGTCCAGAGGGGCGGCGTCCGTGCCGCCCTGTGGCCGTCCGGCCGTGCCGGCCACCTGCCAGCAGCCTTCACCCATGCCGGGCAGGGGGGTGAAGCGCGCCCCGGCCGCGGCAAGCACGGTGCGGGTGCGGTCCGTATCGTCGCTGACCAGGGCGTGGCGCACGGTGGAAACGCCGTCCGCCAGGGCCGCGCCCAGAAGAAAGCGGTGGGAAAGGGATTTGGAGGCGGGCGCGCGCACCGCCGCGGGGGTAGAGGTCTGGCTCATGGGGTTCAGTGCTCCGGTTCTGCGGCGTTGAGGTCCAGGCGGTCCAGCTGCGGGCCCGTGGGGTAGCTGCCCAGGATGCGGAAGCTGGTGCAGGCTTCGTGCAATTGGGTAAGCAGCGCGGCGTAGCGCGGGTCTTCCAGGTCGCATTCCACATCCACAAAGAAGACGTACTTCCAGCACTGGCCGCGCAGGGGGCGGGATTCCAGCTTGCGCATGTTCACGCCGTGGCTCGCCAGGAGCTCCAGCACGCCGGAGAGCGCCCCGGCTTTGTCCGGCGTGGTGAAGAGCAGGGAGGTTTTGTCCGCGCCGGTGTGGCCGGGCTGGGGGCCGCTGAGGCGGCCGCCGTGGCGGGCGCTGCTGGGGCCGATGATGACAAAGCGCGTCCAGTTGCCGGGCTCGTTTTCAATGCGCCGGGCCAGCACGCCCAGGCCCAGCAGGTCGGCCAGCTTGCCGTGGCCGATGGCCGCGGCGTCGGGGCTGGAGGCGGCGCGCTGGGCTGCGGCGGCCGTGGATTCCACGGGCACCAGGGCCGCGCCGGGCAGGTGGGCGCGCAGCCAGACCCCGCATTGGGCCAGGGGCTGGGGGTGGGAATAGACCGTGCGCACGGCGGCCAGGGAAGGCGCGTTGCTCAAAAGGCAGTGCGAAATGCGGGAAAAGAGCTCGGCCTGGATATAGACCTCGTGCTTGAGGAAGAGGTCAAAGCTCACGCCCACGGTGCCCTGCAGGGAATTTTCCAGGGGCGCCACGCCCAGTTCGCACTGGCCGGAGGCCACTTCCTCAAAGACTTCGGTCAGGTCGTTGCAGGGATGGAAGCGGGCGGCGTGCCCCAGGTATTCCACCCCCGCGAAGTAGGAGAACGTGCCCTCGGGACCGAGGTAAGCCACGTTCTGCGGGCGTTGCAGGGCGCGGGAGGAGGAAAAAATCTCGCGCCAGATGGCCCGCAGATGGTCTTCGGGCAGGGGACCGGGGTTGTGGGCGGCCAGGCCGTCCAGCACTTCTTTTTCCCGCAGAGGCTTGAAGATGATGCCCGGCACGTCGGCCTTGATGCGGCCCACCTCCAGGCTCAGGGCCGCGCGTCGGTTGCAGAGGGCCAGCAGTTGGCTGTCCACGCTGTCGATTTCCTTGCGGATGACGGCCAGACGGGCCTGAGGATCCGCCGGGGCGGCCGCGTCGGCGGTTGCAGGGGCCTGGTCCGCGGCGTGGGCGGCCGTTGCGGCGGGCGTTCCGCGCCAGTGGCTGGTGCTGTCGTCCATGCCTAAACCTCCTGGATGTCTTCGCGTACGCGCATGCCGAAGTGGCGACCGGCCTCGTCCAGACGGCAGAGCACCGCATCGCCGGGCTTGAGGCCCACCACGCTCACGGGCGTGCCGTCGGGCGCGGTCAGGCGGATGGTCTCGGCATTCTGGAGGAAGACCGCGCCGCTGCGGGGGCCGTCTTCAGTTTCCGCCTGAGCTTCAATGAGCAGCATGGGCCGCACCTCAATCTTGACCCGGCCCAGCGTGGCCAGGGAGGCCGCGCCGTCCGCGTCCACAATCAGCACTTCCTGCCCGGCGCGCAGTTCGCCCAGGTAGGTGGTTTTGTCGTGGGGCAGACGGGCGTAGGCGTGCACAGCCCCGGCGTTGACCCGGAAGGGCCGGGCGGCCACATATTCGTTGTGCTCGGTTTCGGCGTGAACCAGGAAGGTGAAGGCGCTGGAATTGCCCACCAGCAGGCCCTGGCCCCGGTGCAGCAGCGAGAGGGTGTCCGCGCAGACGCGGTGCCCCAGGCCCACGGATTCCACGCGGGTGACCACGGCGGGCAGGAGGTTTTCGCGCGGCTGGGCCAGCTTGCACTGGGGCACGACCTCCTTGAGCAGCGGGGCCGGGCCGGAAAAAACAATGCCCGCCACGCCGCGTTCCAAAATTCCCGCGGCCAGGCGGGCTTCCTCCAGGGTGCCGGCCTCGGCCAGCACCGCGTCGCTCTGGGCCAGGAGGTTCTCCACGGGGATGACCTCCCAGCCGCGGGCCAGCGCCACGCGCTCGCCCTGGCGCAGGCGGGCCAGCACAGCCTCCTCGTCGGCCTTGGAGGCCAGCGTGGCCAGGGGGGTGTCCTCGTCGGCCCAGACCGAGCCGCGGGCCAGGCCCGCCACCTGCTCCACATGCTGGCGGGGGGCAATAATGCCGTCCACGCCCGATTCCAGGGCCAGGGTTACGGCGCTTTTGTCAAAGGGCACACAGCGAAAGTAGATGCGCGACATGTTATTCCCCCACGATGGTCAGGGCCTGGTCCACATCGGCATCCTGGTGCACGATGGCGCGCAGGGCCTTGACCAGGGCCACCCGGTTGGGGTGCTGGAAGACGTTGCGGCCCACGGAAATGCCCGCGCCTCCGGCCTGGAGGGAATCGTAAACCATCTGGAGAATCTGGCGGGTGGAATCCATGCGCTCGCCCCCGGCGATGACCACAGGCACGCAGCAGGCGGCCACCACTTCGGCAAAGCTGTCCACATCGCCGGTGTAGGGCACTTTGACGATGTCCGCGCCGAGCTCCACGCCCACGCGGGCGCAGTGGGCCACCACGGTCTTGTCAAAGCCGTTCTGCACCTGCGGGCCGCGCGCGTACATCATGGCCAGCAGGGGGATGCCCCAGTTGTCGCAGGATTCGGCCACCCGGCCCAGGTCGGCCAGCATAAGGCGTTCGTTGGGGTCGCCCAGGTTCACATGCACGGAAACGCAGTCCGCGCCGTGTTTGAGGGCCTCTTCCACCGTGCCCACCAGGGTTTTGGTGTTGCCGTATGGGGAAAGGGCGGTGGAAGCCGAAAGGTGGATGATGAGGCCGATGTCGCTGCCCGCGTTGCGATGGCCGCAGCGCACCAGGCCCTTGTGCATGAGCACGGCGTCCGCGCCGCCGGTGGCCATGTCGTTGACGGTTTCGCGCATGTCAATAAGGCCTGCCACCGCGCCCACGGTGACGCCGTGGTCCATGGGCACGATGATGGTGCGCCCGTCTTCGCGGTCGATAATGCGTTCCAGCCGGATTTTTTTGCCCAGATACATGGCGGTCTCCTTCCCTCTGCTGCGGTTGCGCGCGGCGTGTCCGCGCGGGTAGGGGAAGCGGGCCCGGCCCTTTCCGGCGGCCGTTACAAGAAAAGGGCCGCCGGCGGTTTGCCTGCGGCCCTTTTGAACTTCCCAACTTTTTTACGGCGTCAGCGAAGCTCCCGACCACAGGCTCCCATAAAGTACGCAAAGTAGTACCAGCTAAAGAAGCCGGCGGCGTAAGCGGAGGTGTGGTTAGGGGCGATGCGTTGCATGACGTGTTCCTGCATAAAAGCGTGAGAGGAGAATTACGCGCGGCCTGTGGGCTTGTCAACCCCAAAAATCCCCAGGTGGCAAAAAATCTGCGCGCCGCTTCCCGCAGGGCTTCAGCTTTCGGCGGCTTTGGGGGCGGCTGCCGGGGCGGCGTCCTGCCCGGCGGGCGGCGCAGGCGCGGCGGTCTGGCGGGGGCGCAGTTTGCGCGTCTCCAGTCTTTTGAGGACAAACTCCGCCGTCTTGACGCCTTCGGGCACGGCCTCCAGAGGAAACTCGGCCCGGCCCAGGGTGCGGTGGCCCCCGGCCTGGCCCACGTCGTAGAAGCAGGCGTCGGCCAGGCGGCCGATGTCCCGCCCGCCGTCGCCGCGGAAGATGACAATGACGGTTTTGCCCACAATGCCGCTCACGGCGATCCACTTGAGACCGTGCACGCGGGTGAAGAAGTCGGCCACGGCCACCAGCAGGTCTGCGCTGTTGACCTCGTTGAGGCAGGCGTGCGCGCCCGCGCCCCGGCAGTCCGTCAGCGAGCGGAAGGCGCGGGAGAACAGGGGCAGCCATTCACGCAGATATTCGCTGCGCATGATGCGGCGCAGCACATTGTTGTCCGCATGGCGGGAAAGCCACTGGTAGGCGCGGAAGTCGTCCTCGCCGCCGGAGCGCTCAAAGGCCGCGGTGTCCGTGCGGATGCCGTAGAGCAGGGCCGTGGCCAGACGCGGGCCGGGGCGCACGCGCAGGCCCTGGAGGTAGCGGGTCATCATGGTGCTGGTGGCCCCCACGCCGGGGCGGATGTCGTAAAAGGACGCCGCGTCCGGGGCGGCGTCGGCCGGGGCGGTCGGCAGGGGGTGGTGGTCGATGATGCAGTCGAAGGCCACGTCCTGGAAGGCTTTGTGGTGGTGGGGCTGGGAATCCACCAGGGCGAAGCGGGTGTACTGGCAGGCTTTTTCCGGCTGCCAGGGCTTCACCGGGATGTTCAGGTAGCGGATCATGGCCAGGTTGTCGGGCCGGGTGACTTCGTTAACGCGCGCAATATCCACGCTGTGCACGCGGGGGATAAGAATGCGCTTGAGGGCCAGTGCCGAGGCCAGGGCGTCCGGGTCGGCATTGATGAGGATGCACCAGCGGTCGTCCTTGTTCAGGCTTTGTCGCCACTGCTTCATGTGGGCGACAAGCTCTGCATTGCCTGTCATGTCATATCCTTATGCGGTTCCTGGTCCGGGGAGGGCCCCTTGGGCCAATGCAGCCAGAACGGGCAGCGAAGCGGCCAGCCCGTCCCACTGAAAAATTTCCGCCAGGTGTACGGCCGTGCGCGGCGCGCGGACCATAAGCCCGGCGGCCGTGCGGACTTCCTCCGGGGTGAAGGCCGTGAGCGGCCGGTGTCGGTCGCCGCCGTCCGGGGCGCTCCAGTGGAGCAGCTCCGCTTCTTCCGGCAGGGCGGAATGCAGCAATCGGCACTGAGCATAGCCCAGGAGATGCCCCACGTCCAGGCAAAGACGCAGATTATGGTCGGGAAGGAAGCCCCGCCCCAGGGCGGCAGGGTCGCAGACGTCGATATTTTCCACCAGAAGGGGCGGGCCGCCCCCGGCCTGCCAAAGGGCGGCAAAGTCCGCCAGCAGGCGGCGCTGGCGGGCGGGGGCCCCGTCCGGCGGGTGCAGCACGGCCAGGCGTGGCCGCAGGTAGGCCGCCTTGGCCGCCACGGCGCGGGCCAGGGCCACGCAGGGGGCCGCCGGGTGCGCGCCTGCGGCGCGCGCGGGCCAGGGCAGGTCCACGGGCAGATGCACATGCCAGCGCAGGGGCAGGCGGGCCAGGGCCGGCGGCAGGTCGGCCGGTCCGTAGGCCAGGCAGGCGCGGGCCTCAAAAAAGCAGAGCCCCACCTCGTCCACCTTGCCCGCCAGAAAGCGGGCGTTGGCCGCCACAGTGCCGGGCAGCACAAAGGAAGGCGCGGCCAGCCGCCCCGCCAGGGGGTGCACGGCCAAGGGCGCAGCCTCCGGCTGTGCAGGCGCCCCGCCAGCCGGGCTGTCGGCCGGGCCGCGATCGGGGCCGCCATGCGGGCCGTTGTGTGGGGTGGGCCTGTTGGAGCTCATGGCCGCGCGCCCTCTGGCGGGGCGGTGGGCCGCGGCGCGCCTGCCGGGGGCGGCGGCAGCCGTCGCATGGTCGCCAGCCATGCGCCCAGAGCGCGGGCGCAGGCCGGACTTTCCAGATCGTCAAAAGGCGCGGGAGGCTTGTTGTCCGGGCCGGAGCGCAGGGCCGCATAGATGCGCCGGGCCAGCGCGCCCCAGGGGGCCGGATCCGCGGCCGCGTTCTGCGCCTGCCCTTCGGGCGCGGGGGCCCCTTCCGGATCTGACGGGGCATCCTCTCCCCGGTGATGGCAGAGGGCCGCGTCCAGAAAATCGTTGCAGAATGCGGCGCGTTCAGCGGCGTCCACAGGCCGGTTCAGGAAGAGGGACAGCCGCTCCAGGGCCGTCTGGGGGGCGCGCAGCAGGGCGTCGTAATCCGCCAGCATCCGGGGCAGACCCGCGCTGCCCGTGAGCGCGCCCAGGGTGTGGGCAACCCAGAGGGCCTGGCTGTGTTCCGCGCCCAGGGCGTCGCGCCGGGCCAGGGAGGCGGCCACGCTCTGCGGGCTGCGCAGGCAGATGAGGCAGTGCGGCCGCAGCCCGGCCGCCGCCAGCACGGGCCGCCAGAAGGGCATGAGCAGGCTGAGGCGCGGATCTTTGAGCCCGACGGGCGCATCCGCAGCGCATTTTTCCCGCAGCAGGGCCAGGGCTGCGGCCCCGGCTTCGCCTCCGGCCAGGCGGCGCTGCTCCAGGGCGGGGGGCGGCGGCCAGTGGCTCCAGCTCGCGCCCAGCAGGCGCAGCAGCTCTTTGTTGCAGGCGTAAACATCCGCATCCTCAAAGAATCCTTTGGGGTTGCAGGGCAGGGGCGGCAAAAGGCGCGCGCCCAGGTCCGCGCCCAGCACGCGCAGGGCCCGGGCCCAGGCGCTGGTGCCGCTGCGGTGCATGCCCAGCACCAGGATAAGCTGTGCCGTTTGCGTCATGAAGCGTCTCCTCAACGGGCCTTGTGCGGCGACGGGCGCGCTCAGAGCGCCAGCACCACGAACAGAACCCCCCCCTGCATGAGCGCGGCCAGGCCCAGGGCCAGCCAGCGCTTGCCGCGTGAAAGGCTGCGCGGCGCGTGTTCGGCGCAGAGGGCCAGCATGCCCTGCACGGTCCGTTGCAGGGGCCAGAGCAGCGCCAGGGCGGTCCAGAGCAGCCCTGCCCAGGCGAACCAGCGGATTTCCCCCACGCTCCAGAAGTGTTCCAGGGCGCTGCAGAGGTTCAGGCTGCCCGCGCCAAAGGCGTTGGCGATGGCCTCCACCCGGTCCAGGGCCGCGCCCTCGCTGAAGGCGAGCCCCATGCCCAGAAACAGGCCCAGCAGCGCCAGAAACAGGAGCAGAAACAGCCAGACGGTATGCAGCTGCCATTGGGCGTGGGCTGCCCCCACGGCCTCTTCCCCACGAATGCGGGCCATGCGGCGCAACAGCAGGGCCAGGGCCAGCACGGGCAAAGGGGCCAGGGCCAGCCGGGGCGCCCAGAGCGCAAAAGAACCCCCCGCCAGCAGGAGATAGTCTAACCAGAACAACCAGGGGGTGGAAAGAGCGGCTGCGGGCACGGCACCTCCGGAGCGGACGCGCTCGATTTGGGCAAAGATTTTAGCAAGGCTATATAAAGAAATGTATTGCGTCCAGAAGTAAAATTACGGTCCCTCGCGCAGGCCCGCCCCGGCA
The DNA here is from genome assembly GCF_900102485.1 of Desulfovibrio legallii. Lineage (NCBI taxonomy): Bacteria > Pseudomonadati > Thermodesulfobacteriota > Desulfovibrionia > Desulfovibrionales > Desulfovibrionaceae > Desulfovibrio > Desulfovibrio legallii. Next base: position 34,448 of record NZ_FNBX01000002.1, read on the forward strand.
TTGCCGCAAGCCCTGGCACGTCTCTCGCAAAAAAAGGAAGGGCGCCGCCTCCCTCTGGGATGCGGCGCCGCAACAACGGAGACAAAAACCAAGACTACTTGATGGCGTCTTTCAGCCCCTTGCCGGGCGTAAATTTGGCAACCTTGCTGGCGGGGATGGTGATTTCCTTGCCGGTGCGGGGGTTGCGGCCCTTGCGGGCGGCGCGCTCCACCACTTTGAAGCTGCCGAAGCCGGTAAAGGTCACGGATTCGCCGGCGGCCAGGGCTTCGCGCAGGGCGTTCACCACAGCGTCCAGAGCTTCTTCGGCTTTGGCTTTGGTAGGCAGGCCGGCCTTGGCATGGATTTTTTCAACAAGCTCAGCTTTTGTCATGATGCTTCTCCAAACGGATTTCGGTTTCTTGTGCAGCCGGCCCGGCGGGGCTGGACCGGGGCCCGGGGCTGACGACGGCAGGCGACGCGGGGGGCGCTGTCAATCTGGGTCGGCCCGGCAAGAACGCGCCACGGGATAAGGCCTCTGGCCGCGTCAATCGCGGTCGGACTGTCCCTTCCTTACGTGAGGCCCCCTCTCCTGTCAACGAAAAAGCGCAGAATGCCGCGCCCTCTCTGGCTTTTAGGCCCTCGCGCCTTTTTGTCCGGTTTTCTTCGCGGTGACGCTTTTTACAAATTTATACAATAGTTAAAATATGTTGTATAAATTTGCTAGAGGTCCACCAGGGCTACTTCCGCGGGGTCCAGGGCGCGCCCCAGAAAGAGGCTGCCCGTGCGGGCAAAGCGGGCCGCGTTGTCCGTGGTAAGGAAGCGGCAGCGCGCGACGGCGGACGGCGGGCCGGGGCGCAGCAGGCCTTGACGCTCCAGGGACGCGGCTACCCAGGCCGCTGTGGTGGCTGCGGAATCCACAATGCGCACCTCAGGCCCCACCACCTGCCGCAGGGCCCCCAGCAGGAGCGGAAAATGCGTGCAGCCCAGCAGCAGGGTGTCCGGCGCGTCGTCCGGGCGGGCTTCCGGCGGGGGAAAAAGGTCGCTCAGGTAGCGGCGGGCCACGCTTTCCACCACGGGGCCGTCCATCCAGCCTTCCTCGGCCAGGGGCACGAAGAGGGTGCAGGCCCGTCCCGTAACCACGGCCTCAGGCCTGAGCCTGGCTATGGCCCGCTGATAGGCCCCGCCCGCGATGGTGGCCTCGGTGGCGATGACCACAATGCGGCCGTTGCGGCTGGCCTTGGCGGCAGCTTCCGCGCCCGGCTCCACCACGCCCAGCACGGGCAGGGGGGCCAGAGCCTCCCGCAGGGCCGGCAGGGCTGTGGCCGTGGCCGTGTTGCAGGCCACCACCAGCATTTTGACGCCCATGTCCACCAGGGTGCGGGCGGCCTTGAGCGTGTAGCGGACAATGGTGTCGCGGCCCTTGGTGCCGTAAGGCAGGCGGGCTGTATCCCCAAGGTAGACAAGGTCTTCATGGGGCAGGCGGGCGTTGAGGGCCTTGAGCACCGTCAGGCCCCCCATGCCGGAATCGAACAGCCCCACGGGCAGCGTGGCGGTATCGTGCATGGCGTGTATCCTTTATGCCGCGCGCAGGCTGCCTCTGGGGCGGCGCGCGGCGCTACACACCTTGGCCCAAATAACGCAGGGCTGTAAAGAGCAAAACCGCCGCCAGAAGAACCTTGAGCGCCAGGGCGGGCACATGCTTCTGGCAGCGCGCGCCGAGGTAAACGCCGCACAGGCCGCCCAGCCCTACCAGCAGGCCCATGCGCCAGTCCGGGGCCACGGCCAGATGCGGATAAAAGGGGGCGAGCAGGCTGTAGAAGCCCACCCCGGCCAGGGAGGTGAGCCAGGTGGCCAGCAGGGTGGCCCCGGCCACCACATGCACGGGCAGGCCGAAGCAGGCTACCAGGAAGGGGGCCATGATGGCCCCGCCGCCGATGCCGTAGGCCCCGCCCACCAGGCCCACCGCAAGGCTCAGCAGCGCTAGCTTGCGGGTGGAGACGCTGTAGCGGACCTCCTGAAACGCGAATTCCAGCACGCGGCTGTTCCAGGCGAGCACATGGCAGCACGAAAGGTCTCCCGCGGGCTTTGGGGCGGGCTTGCGGCCCCGCTCCCGCCACAGCAGGCGCGCCATGCGGCCCCCCATGTAGAGCAGAACCAGCCCGGCAAAAATGCGGAAGCGGGCTGGGTCCGGCAGTAGGGTGAGGCGGATGACGGCCCCCAGAAAGACCCCCGGCAGGGTGCCCAGGGCCACGGTGAAGGCCAGGGGCCAGAGCATGCGGCCCTCGCGCCAGTAGCGCCAGACGCCCGAAGGACAGGCCAGCACGTTGAAGAACTGGTTGGTGGAGCTCACGCTGGGGTTCACATAGCCCAGCACGCTCATGTGGAAGGGCAAAAGCAGAAAGGCCCCGGAAATGCCCCCCATGGACGTGACGAAGGAAATGCCCAGGGCCGCGGCAAAGGGAACAAGGGGGTGGCATTCGATGCCTGCAGTGGGAAAATACATGGAAGCCCCCTGGTTTGTCAAAATCTGTAAAAAATTATTTCAAATAAAACACGAAATTATTTATTTTGTTCTTCACGGTTTTTATAATAAGCGTGATTATATGATTTGTCATCCCCACAAGGCGGGGTTTCCCCCTGATTCAGCAGCGCCTGTTTGCAGAGTGGTTCGGGATTGTTGCCTTTTTACGGCTGAAAATTTTTATGCGGGGGGCAGGCCGCGGCGGCTTCCGGCGGCCGGGCGTTACGGTGCGCCGGGGCCTGCGGCCGGGCCGCGCGGCCGCGCGTTGCCTGCCGAGGCGGAAAACGCTATAGTCCTGCACCGCAACTGAAGGCATACGACCGGCGCTTTCCCCCCGTTTTGCGCCGTCCACACAAGAGAGGACGCACATGTTGGCCATTCTGGACTACAAGGCGGGCAATCAGACAAGCGTGCGCCGGGCCCTGGAGCATCTGGGCATACCCTGCGCCATCACGGCGGATCCGGCGGCGCTGGACGCGGCCCACGGCATCATTTTCCCCGGCGTGGGGGCCGCGGGCCAGGCCATGCGCACCCTGCGCGCGGGCGGCCTGGACCAAGTGCTGCGCCGCGCCGTGGAGAAGGGCCGCCCCTTGCTGGGCATCTGTCTGGGTTGCCAGATTCTGCTCGCGCACAGCGAGGAGAACGACACCCCCACTCTGGACATTGTGCCTGGCGTCTGCCGTCGGTTTGAGGACGGCCTGCGCCAGGAGGACGGCACCCCCGCCCCGGTGCCGCACATGGGCTGGAACAGCATTGAGCTGCAGGCCCCGTGCCCCCTGCTCACGGGCGTGGACCCCAGGGCGGAGTTCTACTTCGTCCACAGCTACTATGTGGATCCGGCCCCGGAGCTGGTCCTGGCCACCACTGTTTACGGGCGGGAGTTCTGCTCCCTGTACGGACGGGACGGCCTCTGGGCTGCCCAGTTCCATCCGGAAAAAAGCGGCCGCCCCGGCCTGACCCTGCTGCGCAACTTCTACAACTACTGCGAGGCCCGCCATGCTGCGTAAGCGCGTCATCCCCTGTCTGGACGTGCGCAACGGCAAGCTCACCAAGGGCATCCGCTTTGCGGGCAACGAGGATATCGGCGACCCGGTGGAGAGCGCCCGCCGCTACTATGAAGAAGGCGCGGACGAGATCGTCTTTTACGACATCACGGCTTCGGCCGAGGCCAGGGGCATCTTTCTGGACGTGGTGGAGCGCGTGGCCGCGCAGATTTTTATTCCCTTTTCCGTAGGCGGGGGCATTGCCAGCGTGGAGGACATGCGCGCCGTGCTGCTGGCCGGGGCCGAAAAGGTTTCGGTCAACTCGGCGGCGGTCAAGAATCCGCAGCTCATCAGCGAGGGCGCGGCGGCCTTCGGCTCCCAGGCCGTGGTGGTGGGCATGGACGTGCTGGCCGTGCCCGTGAGCCCGGCCATCCCTTCGGGCTACGAGATCGTCATCTACGGCGGGCGCAAGCGCATGGGCCTGGACGCCGTGGCCTGGGCCCGGCGCTGCCAGGAACTGGGCGCGGGCGAGCTCTGCGTTAACTCCATTGACGCGGACGGCACCAGGGACGGCTACGAACTGCGCCTGACCCGCGCCATTGCGGACGCCGTGAGCATTCCGGTCATTGCTTCGGGCGGGGCGGGCGAACCCCGGCACATGCTGGAGGCCGTCACCACGGGCGGGGCCTCGGCGGCGCTCATTGCCTCCATCGTGCACTACGGGCAGTACAGCATCCGCCAGTGCAAGGCCTATCTGGCCGCCCACGGCGCGCCCGTGCGGCTTACCTGGTAGGGCGGGCTGGACTTCGGCCCGGAAAGTGCTTATACATACCCACTTAAAATACAGGGTTGCCCCCTTGGAGGATTTTATGGCTCATAAAAAAGTGGAACGCAAAAAGGAACTGGACCGCCGCCGCCACCGTCGCGAACAGCGTCTGAAGCAGCGCGTGCGCGAAGCCAAGGCCGCCAAAGCGTAGTTTTTTTGCCTCCTTCCCTTCTGGGACGGGGGCGGAGCGCGCCCTGGGGCGTTGCCGTGCGGCAGGCCTCCGGGAGCGCCGAAACTTTATGGAGAACGGTGCGCGCGGCCCGGCCGCGCCGCCGTTGTTTGCAGCCATGCCTATTTACGAATATCAGTGTCCCAAGTGTCAGCATCGTTTTGAAGAATGGGTCAAACTGGCGGACGCCCACGGGCAGGAGCCCTGCCCCAAGTGCGGCGCGCCCGCGCCGCGCATCATGTCGCACACCTCCTTTGTGCTTAAGGGCGGCGGCTGGTATGTGAGCGACTACGGCTACCGCAAAGGCATTAAGGAAGACGGTTCTGCCGCTGCGGCCGGTTCCGGCGGCGCGTCGGGCGCGGCTTCTTCTGGCCCGGCCGCGGCAGCCCCAGAGGCTTCGGGTCCGAAGGCTTCCAGTGCGGCGGCTTCCGGCGCGGAGGCTTCCGGTTCCGGCGCGGCCGCCGCAAAAGGCGGGGCCGCTGCGCCCGCCCCCACCCCTGCGTCCAAGCCCGCTGCGGCGGCTTCATGAGGCTTGCATGATCGATCGTTACACCCGGCCGGCAATGGGCCGCATCTGGACCCTGGAAAACCGCTACCGGGCCTGGCTGGACGTGGAGCTGGCCGTGTGCGAGGCCTGGGGCGAGCTGGGCCGCGTGCCCGCCGACGCCGTGGCGCGCATCAAGGCCAGGGCGGCCATTGATGTGGACCGCATCCTGGCCATTGAAGAAGTGACCCGCCACGACGTCATCGCCTTCCTGACCTCTCTGGAAGAGAAGGTGGGGCCGGAGGCCCGCTACATCCACCTGGGCTGCACTTCTTCGGACATTGTGGATACGGCCAACGCCCTGCTGCTGGTCCAGGCCGGGACGTTGATCCTTAGCGATCTGGACGCCCTGCTGGCCACCCTGGCGGATCTGGCCCGCCGCCATAAGGGCGTGCTCTGCATGGGCCGCACCCACGGCATCCATGCGGAGCCCACCAGCTTCGGCCTCAAGATGCTGGGCTTTTACGCCGAATTTGTGCGGCACCGGGAGCGGGTGCAGGCGGGCCTTGAGAGCGTGCGCGCGGGCAAGATTTCCGGCGCGGTGGGCACCTACGCCTTTCTTTCGCCTGACCTGGAGGCCCGCGCCCTGGCCCGCCTGGGCCTGGCGGTGGACCCGCACTCCACCCAGATCGTGCAGCGCGACCGCTACGCCCATTTCTTCACCTCCCTGGCGATCATGGCCGGCGGGGTGGAGCGGCTCTGCGTGGAGCTGCGCCATCTGCAGCGCACGGAGGTGCTGGAAGTGGAGGAGGGCTTCGCCAAAGGGCAGAAAGGCTCCTCGGCCATGCCCCACAAAAAGAATCCCATCTCGGCGGAGAACCTGTGCGGCCTTTCCCGGCTGCTGCGTTCCAACGCCCTGGCCTCGCTGGAAGATCAGGCCCTCTGGCACGAGCGGGACATCAGTCATTCTTCGGTGGAGCGGGTTATTATGCCCGATTCCACCATCCTGGCGGACTATGTGCTGGCCCGGCTGGACCGGCTGCTGCGCGGCCTGGTGGTCAAGCCCGAACGCATGCGCGAGAACATGGAGCGCTCCTACGGGCTCTACTTTTCGCAACGGGTGCTCACGGCGCTCATCGCCACGGGCCTGCCCCGGCAGCAGGCCTACGAGGCCGTACAGCGCCTGGCCATGCAGAGCTGGGAAAGCCGCACCCCCTTCCCCGATCTGGTGCGCGCCGATGCGGCCATCAGCGGCCGCCTGGGCGCGGAAACCCTCAAGGATCTGTTTGATCCCGCCTACTACCTGCGCTACGAGGACGCCATTTTTGAGCGCGTGCTTGCCGCACCCCTCACGGAGGACCGCTAGTGGACGCCCCCATGCTGGACCATAAACGCCGCCTGGCGCGTCTGCTGGTGGAAAAATCCTACCGGGAAGGTGATTTTTTGCTGGCTTCCGGCCGCCGAAGCGATTATTATTTCGACTGTCGCGTTACCGCACTGCACGCTGAGGGCTCCTGGCTCATCGGCACGCTGTTCAACAACCTGCTCAAGGACGTTGACGTTCGCGGCGTCGGCGGCATGACCATGGGCGCGGATCCGCTGGTTTCCGCCACCACGGTTGTTTCGCACCAGCTGGGCCGCCCTTTGCACGGCCTTCTGGTGCGCAAGGAGGCCAAGGGCCACGGCACCGGCCAGTTTGTAGAGGGGTTGGGCAACTTCCGCCCGGGCGACCGGGTGGCGTTGCTGGAAGATGTGGTCACCACGGGCGGTTCGCTGCTCAAAGCCTGCGAAAGAATACGGGAGGCGGGCCTGTCCATTGCGGCGGTCTGCGCTATCCTGGATCGGGAGGAAGGTGGCCGGGAAAAGCTCCGTGAGGCGGGGTATGACCTGCTTGCGCTCTTTACCCGTGCGGAACTGGTGGCCCTTGCGCGTTGAGGGAGCCGGTTGCCGCCTCTGGGGGGCGGTGCTGACGCTGCTCCTTTGCGGCGTTGTGGCCTCGGCCCGACAGGCCCTGGCGGACAACTGGCAGGCCACCCTCTACAACGAGGGCCTGCCCACACATCTGGTGGCCGTGGATAAGGCGCGTCAGACCTTTCTTTTTTTTGAGAAAAAAAGCCCTCTTAAGCTCAAATACAGTTTCCCCTGCACCACGGGGCAGCTCCCCGGCGATAAGCAGGCCCTTAACGACCTGCGCACGCCTGAGGGCGTCTACTTTGTGGAATACAAAATAGCCAGCGGCCTGGACTTCAGGGAATACGGCGGCATAGCCTACACGCTCAACTATCCCAACCCTGTGGACCGGCTGCGCGGCAAAACCGGCCACGGCATCTGGATCCACAGCAAGGGCTTCGGCATTGAGCCCCTTTCCACCAGGGGCTGCGTGGCCATCGGCCTGGACGAGATCGGCGAGGTGGGCCCGCAGCTCACCCCGGGCACGGCCGTGGTCCTGGCCGAAAAGCTGGACGAGCGCAGCGTGCCCCGCCCTGACGACGGCACGGCCCGCGAGCTGCGCCGTCTTATGCAGGCCTGGAGCAACGCCTGGGCCGCGCGCTCCCGCAAGCTGTTCGAGTTTTACGATCCCGAAGCCTATTCCAGGGCCATGCCGGAAAGTTTCGCCGCCTTCCGGCAGAACAAGGAACGGCTGTTCAAGATCCTCAGCTTCATCAAAATCTACAACCGCAAAATCCATGCGCTGCAGGGGCCGGGCTACTGGGTCACCTGGTCGGAGCAGTTCTATACGGCCTCCAACCTTTCCACTGAAGGCATCCGCCGTCTGTATTGGCAGCGCGGCAAGGACAACAGATTTCGCATTGTGGGCATGGAGTGGACCCCGCGCGACCTGGGCATGCGGGCCGATTTTCAGAAGGGCCGCCTGGTGGCCGAGGCTCCGCTGCAGGTAGTGAGCGACGCCGCTTCCTCCGAAGCGCCCCGGCCGCCGCGCCTGGATATGCCCGAAAGCGCCGCCGAGCCGGCGTCCGCAGAGGCCGCGCCCGCCGCCGCTCCTGATGCCGCGCGGGAAACGGCGGCAGCGGAAAAAGCCCCGGCCCCGGCTGCCGCAAAGCCGGCTCCGTCCGCCAAGGCCGCGCCCGCGGAAAAAGCCGCCGCGCGCACTCTGCTGGCCGTGAGCGAGCCGCTGGTGCCGCGCCGCCAGGCTTCGCCGCCCCCGGCGGAAGTCAACTGGGGCGCGCGCCCCGGCATGGTTTCCGGCAGCGCAGCCCGGCCTGCCCTGCCGCCCGAAGAATCGCCCCGGCCCGCGCCCGCGAAATCCACGCCTGCGGCAGCCGCGTCGCCTGCGCCTGTCGCGTCCACAGCGACCGCGCAGCCCGCCCCTGCGCCCGCGACAGCCGCGCCTGAAACGGCGGCCGCGCCCGTCGTGCCCGCCGCGCCCGCCGCGCAGGTTCTGGAGCTCACGCCCGCAACTCGGCAGGCCCTGGCCGCGGCCGTGGAGGGCTGGAATGCGGCCTTTGCCGCCCGGTCCGCCCAGCAGATCGCCGCGTTTTATGACCAGGTCCGCTATAACCGCGAGCCCGGCGTGCCGCGCGGGCACTCCTTGCGCACCACCCTGCGCGAGCTGGAGCGGCGCTTTGCCGCGCCCTGGCTTACGGTCATCAACCGCAAGCCGGAGATGGAAATCAAAGGCAATCTGGTCGTGACCGCCTGGGCGCAGATGACGGCGGCCCCTGAAGGCTTTGCCGAAGGCCTGCGCACGCTTTGGTGGCGCAGGGGCGAGGACGGCGGCTTCCGCATTGTGGCGGCCCGCTTCCAGCCCGGCCCCACAGGGCTTGCCGCCGATTATCTGGACGCGGTCAGCGGCCAGGTCAGCGCAGATCTGGAAGCCTGGCGCAAGGCCTGGGAGGCCGGAAGCCTGGATGCCTACCTGGAGTGCTATACCGCGGACGCCCTGCAGCAGGGGCGGCGCGGGGCCGCCAATATCCGGCGGCAGAAGGAACAGCTCTGGGCCCGCGTCAAGCCCACCCTGGTGCGGATTTCCGGTTTGCGGCTGGTGGTGGAGCGCACGGGCCTGCGGGCGGACATGACCCAGATCTACGCGGACAGCTCCGGCCACAGCGACCGGGGCACCAAGACCCTCCAACTGCGCTACGACGGCAAGCGCTGGCGCATCGCCCGCGAGGATTGGGCCGCCCTGCCGCCCGCGTCCCAACCCTGACGCCTGTGCGGCGCGGAGCCGGCCTTGGGCTATAAAACCAACCTTTGCATTATCTTTATGCCCGATGCGGGGCCGCGCCGCAGCTATCGGGTGCGGCAAAGCCGCTTCCGCCTGCTGTTGCTGCTTTGCGCCTGCCTGCCCGTGGTCTGCGCGCTGCTGGGCTGGCAGTGCTGGCGGCTGTGGCAGCAGAACGCGCAACTGCGCGAAAACGTGCTGCGCTTTGAAAGCGACTACCAGGCCGCCCAGGCCACGGCGGAACGGCTGGAAAACCTGGAAGCCCTGCTGCAGGAGGAAAACCTGCCCGGCAGGGAGCAGGTGCTCCGCCGCCTCAACGCCCTGGAAGGGGATGAAGCGCCGCCCGCCGAGGCCGCGCCGCCGGAGCCCGCGCCCCGCGCTGAAGGCCCCGGCCATGAGGACTTCCCGGCCGTGGATACGGGCTATGTGGCGGTGAGCAATGTCCAGGCCCGCGCCCTGCGCGGCGGCAAGCTGCGCATCGCCCTGGACCTGCGCAATACGGACAGCCAGAAGATCGCCGTCGGCATGGTGAGCGCCGTCCTGCTCACGGCCGACGGCAAACGCCGCCCGCTGGACGTAACCCCGGAAAGCGCCGCCAGCTTTCGCATCAGCCGCTTTAAGCGCTCGGTCATGGTGGTGGGCGCGGGGCGCACCAGCATGGTCAACGCCCAGGTGCTGCTGGAGGTGCGCAGCCAGGACGGGGCGGTGGTCTTCCGCAATATTTTCCCGGTGGAGCGTTAGGCGTTTCAGGCCTCAATGTTCCTTCGCCAGCGGCGCGGACAGCCCGCCCCATCGGGCCCGCGCGGGCAGGGCGCGGACAAGCCTTGCCGGCACAGCCTTACCAATCCTTACCCTTCGGTTCCGTCAAAAGGATACAGTCATGAACAGGCACGGTTTCACACTGCTTACGGAAAAAATTCTGCACGAAGCGGGCGGCACGGCGCGCCTGTGGCGGCATGCGGTCACGGGCGCGGAGCTGCTCTCCGTCAGCAATACGGACGAGAACAAATGCTTCGGGGTCAGCTTCCGCACCCCCCCGGCGGATTCCACGGGCGTGGCCCACATCCTGGAGCATTCCGTGCTCTGCGGTTCGGCCAAATATCCGGTGAAGGAACCTTTTGTGGAGCTGCTCAAGGGCTCGCTGCAGACCTTCCTCAACGCCTTTACCTTTCCCGACAAGACCTGCTACCCCGTGGCCAGCTGCAATCTGCGCGATTTTTACAACCTTATTGACGTTTACATCGACGCCGTGTTCCACCCCCGCATCAGCGAAGACATTTTCAAGCAGGAGGGCTGGCATGTGGAGGCCCCCACGCCCGACGGCCCCTGGGCTTACAAAGGCGTGGTCTACAACGAGATGAAGGGCGTTTACTCCTCGCCCGACTCCATCCTGGGGGAGCAGAGCCAGCAGGCCCTGTTCCCGGATACGCTGTACAGCCTGGATTCCGGCGGCGACCCGGAGCGCATCCCCGATCTGACCTATGCGGCTTTTCACGAGTTCCACAGCCGCTACTACCACCCCAGCAACGCCCGCTTCTTCTTCTGGGGCGACGACCCGGAGGAGGAGCGCCTGCGCCTGCTGGCCGCGGCCCTGCAGGACTATGCGGCCCGGCCCGTGGATTCCGCCGTGCCCCTGCAGCCCCGGCTTACCATGCCCCGGCGGCTGGAGCTGCCCTATGCCGCGGCGGCGGGCGAAAACCGCGCCCTGTTTACCGTCAACTGGCTGCTGGGCGAACGCGGCGACGTGCACCAGGCCCTGCTCATGGAGATGCTGGAACATGTGCTGGAAGGGCTGCCCGGCTCGCCTTTGCGCAAAGCGCTGATCGCCTCCGGCCTGGGGGAGGATACCACCGGCTGCGGGCTGGAAACGGATCTGCGCCAGATGTACTACTCCACAGGCCTCAAGGGCGTGGCCCCGGCAGACGTGCAGAAGGCCGAGGCGCTTATTTTTGATACCCTGACGGACCTGACGCGCACGGGCATCCCCGCCGCCGCCGTGGAGGCCGCCGTCAACAGCGTGGAATTCGCCTACCGCGAAAACAATTCCGGCCGCTTTCCGCGCGGGCTGGCGGCCATGATCCAGGCGCTCTCCACCTGGCTCTATGACGGCGACCCCCTGGCCCCCCTGGCCTGGGAAGCTCCCCTCACGGCCATCAAGGACCGCCTGGCCGCGGGCGAAAAGCTGTTTGAAGCGGCCATTGCAGACAACTTCCTGAACAACGCCCACCGCGCCACGGTGGTGCTGTTGCCCGACGCCGGTCTGGGCGCGCGGCGGGAGGCGGCCGAGGCCGCCCGCGTGGCCGCCGTGCAGGTCGCCGCAGGGCCGGAGGCCAGGGCCGCCCTGACGGAGGAGACCCGCCGCCTGCAGGCGGCGCAGACCGCGCCTGACAGCCCGGAGGCCCTGGCATCCATCCCCGCGCTGGGGCTGGACGATCTGCCGCGCGAAAACGCCGCCATCCCCCGCGCTGTGGCCCAGTGGCCGGAAACGGCTCTCAGCCATGAGCTGCCCACCCGCGGCATTGCCTACGCCACCTTGCTGCTGCCGCTGGAAAATGTGCCGGACCGTCTGGCGGCCCTGCTGCCGTTGTTTGCCCGCAGCCTTACGGAGACGGGCACCGCCCGGCGGGACTATACGGAGCTGGGCGCGCTTATGGCCGCCAAAACCGGCGGCCTGGGGGCCGACCCTTTGCTGGGCGTAGTGCGCGGCAGCCGTAAGACCGTGAGCTGCCTCAGCGTGTCGGGCAAGGCCGTGTACGACAAGTTGCCGGACCTCTTTGCCCTGATGACGGAAATTCTGCTGGAGCCGCAGACCGACGTTGCGGCGTTGGGCGAGCGGCTGCGCCAGATGCTGCTGGAGGCCCGCGCGCGCCTGGAGCACGGCCTTCAGGCGGCGGGGCACGCTGCGGTGAGCGCCCGGCTGCGGGCGCGCTACACGGGCGCGGGGGCCGTGGCCGAACGCACCACGGGCCTGAGCTACCTGGAAAGCGTGCGCGGGCTGCTCCGGCAGTTGGAAACCGAACCGCAGGCCCTGCTGGAGGATATGGAAGACCTGCGCCGCCGCATCGTGGCCCGGCCCGGCGCGGTGTTCGACTGCACCGCCGAGGCCGAAGGCCTGGCCCTGGCCGAAACCCACGCCCGGCAGCTCTTGCGGGCCTTGCCGCCCGCGCGGGCCGGCGGGCGCGGCGACCTGGGCGCGGCCCCTCTGGACCTGCCCCTCGGCGAAGCCTTCGTGGCCCCGGCCCAGATCAACTATGTGGGCAAGGCCGCCAACCTTTACGACCTGGGCTATGCGTACCACGGCTCGGCCAGCGCCATTCTGCGCTATCTGCGCATGGGCTATCTGTGGGAACAGGTGCGGGTGCGGGGCGGGGCCTACGGGGCCTTCTGCGGCCTGGACCGCCTGGGCGGCACCCTGGTCTGCTCCTCCTACCGCGACCCCAATGTGGACGACACCCTGGCCGCCTTTGACGGCATGGCGGACTTTCTGCGCGCCTTCACCCCGGACAAGGCCCAGCTTACCCAGGCCATTGTGGGGGCCATCGGGGATCTGGACGCCTACCAGCTGCCCGACGCCAAAGGCGCGCAATCCCTGGCGCGCTGGCTCACGGACGATACGGAGGCCGCCCGCGCCCTCATGCGTGAGGAAATCCTCAGCACCACCCCGCGTCATTTCAAGGAGTTTGCCGAGGTGCTGGCCACGGCCGCGCGGGAAGGGGCCGTGTGCGTGCTGGGCGGGCCCAAAACCCAGGCCGCGGCAGAGGCCCACGGCTGGCCCGTGCAGAAGCTGGTGGAAACCCAGGGAACCGCAGCGGAATAACCGAAAGCAGCGGGGCCGGGCGCGTCTTTTGGAACGCCCGCGCACCCCGCGCAGGACGTCGTTCGGCGGTAGTGAGCCCCCGGCAACGGCAGGAAGAACAGCCTGCCGTTGCCGGGGGCTTCTGTGTTGCTGCAGGCGGGCGTGCGCCTGGACGCTTTATGCGTCCTCCCGCGTCGGGGGTGCATGAACGCCACAAAGCAAGCGCTGTGCCCACAGGGCAAACGAACGCACAGGCGGGGCCCTGCCGGTTCCACACCTGACCCTGCCAAGGGAGAAATTTTTTCAGCGCGCAAGGTGCGCGCCGCGCTTGAGAAAAAAAGCGCCATCCAGCCCGTCCGATGTGGGACGGGCACATTTTTTCCTTATTTCCCCCTTCTCTTTTGCCGTGGAGCAGGTTATGATGAACTATCTGCAAGCAGATGCGGGCCGCACCCCAGCTTCTTTTTCAGGCGCGTAGCCAAGATTTTTTTCGGGAGATGGTTGACTTTTTGTTAGATTATTCACAAGATGCTTTTTGAAAGCAGTCCTCCCGTTTGGCGAGCCGGCACGCCAGCTCCTGGGGGAGGCGCACATAACCAAAACACGGAGGATTTCGCGATGTCCAAACTGGTAGCTCCTCATGGCGGCAAGGGTCTGGTCTGTTGCTTGCTGGAAGGCAAGGCCCTGGAAGACGAAAAGAAAAAAGCCGCTGGCTTGAAGCAGATCGAAATTTCTTCCCGCGCCAAGGGCGACCTGATCATGATGGGCATTGGCGGCTTTTCGCCCCTCAAAGGCTTCATGAACAAGGCCGACTGGAAGAGCGTTTGTGAAAAAATGACGCTTTCCGACGGCACCTTCTGGCCCGTGCCGGTGACCATGGACGTGGCCGCCGCCGACGCCAAAAGCCTGAAGCCCGGCGAAGAAGTGGCCCTGGTCCGCAAGGGCGAAATCATGGCCACCATGAAGGTTGAGGAAGTCTATGAGATGACCGAGGCCGACAAAAAGTGGGAATGCGAGCTGGTGTTCAAGGGCGCCGGCCCGGACTCCGAAAAGTTTTGGGAAGTGGCCCCCAGCGACCACCCCGGCGTGAAGATGGTGCTGGCCCAGAAGGAATTCAACGTGGCCGGTACGGTCAAAGTGCTTTCGCAGGGCGAATATCCTGAGAAGTTCCCCGGCGTGTACATGACCCCCGCCCAGCTGCGCGCCAAGATGGACGAACGCGGCTGGCAGAAAGTGGCCGCCCTGCAGCTGCGCAACCCCATGCACCGCTCGCACGAGTATCTGGCCAAAATCGCCGTTGAAGTGTGCGACGGCGTGGTCATCCACTCCCTGGTGGGCTCCCTGAAGCCCGGCGACATCCCGGCCGAAGTGCGCGTGAAGTGCATCGACACCCTGGTGGACAAGTACTTCGTGAAAGACTTCGTCATCCAGGCCGGCTATCCCCTGGACATGCGCTACGCCGGTCCGCGTGAAGCCCTGTTGCACGCCACCTTCCGCCAGAACTACGGCATCAACAACCTCATCGTGGGCCGCGACCACGCCGGTGTGGGCGACTTCTACGGCATGTTTGAGGCGCAGGAAATCTTCCGCAGGATTCCCCAGCCCGCTGAGGAAGGCAAGCGCCTGCTCTGCCATCCGCTGAATATCGACTGGACCTTCTACTGCAAAAAGTGCGACGGCATGGCCAGCATGCGCACCTGCCCCCACGGCAAGGAAGACCGCGTGATCCTTTCCGGCACCAAGTTGCGCAAAATGCTTTCCGAAGGCGCGGAAGTGCCGGATCACTTCGGCCGTGAAGAAGTGCTCGCCATCCTGCGCGAATACTACTCCAGCCTCACCGAAAAGGTGGAAATCAAAATGCAGCGCGCCGCTTCCGGCTCGACCATGTAAGCTCGGCTCCGGAGCAACGCCATCACAACATCAGGGGGCGCCCGCAAGGGCGCCCCTTGGCGTTTGGGGCGCGTTGGCCTGCGGGGTTGGCATTTCAAAGTTGCAAGGCCTTAAGGCAGACCCAAAATCCTGACCACGCGGCCGCTACGAACTATGCGAAAATTCTGGACACCACCGCGGGTAGCTGCCGTGCGACTGTCAGAGCACTGCAGCGCGCTTGTCCGCACCAACGCCAAAAAAAAGAGAGGGCATCCCCTCTCTTTGTCCGCCTGCGGTCGTGCAGAAGGGCTTTCAGATGTTTTCCGTTACCCAGTCCACCACCTGGGCCATGCGTTTGAGCATGTAGCGGCGGTGGGGCAGGGGCTGGGCCAGATCGGTAAGGTCGCCTTCCAGGCGGTAGATGCGCCAGTCGCCCCGGGGCAGCCGCCCTGCGGCCATGGCCGCGTTGACGGCCGCACGGGCCGCGCCAGGGGAGCAGAAGAGCTCAAAATCGCTGGCCCCAGGATCCAGCACCACGTCCGCGCCGCTGGCAATATCAATGATGTAGTTGCCCGGCGCGTAAACGTAGACATACGGGCAGGGCTCGGCGGGCCCTTCCGGCGCGGGGGCCGGGGTGGGCTCCTGGGTTTTGGCGCAGGCCGTCAGCGCCAGACAGGCAAGCAGAAGAAGGCGTTTGGGCATGGACTGACCTCACCGGCAGGGGTTACCCGCGCTGTTGTTGCCGCGCCATTTCCTGGAGGCGGCGGATGCGTTCCTCAATGGGCGGATGGGTGCTGAACAGGCTGGCCATGCCCCCGTGGGCGAACAAGGGCGTGACGATGAACATCTGCTCCGTGCTGGGGTTGCCGTCCTGCATGGGAATGCGCCCGCTGGCCGCGGCCAGTTTCTGCAAAGCTCCGGCCAGGGCCAGGGGCTGGCCGCAGAGGGCCGCGCCCGTGTCGTCGGCCAGGTACTCGCGCGAGCGGGAAATGGCCATCTGGATGAGCCCGGCGGCCAGGGGGGCCAGCAGGGCCATCATAAGCGCCGCCAGGGGGTTTGCGCCGCCCTCGCCCTCGCGGTTGCCGCCAAAAATGGCCGTGAACTGAAAAATGTTGGCCAGGGTGACGATGGCCGAAGCCATGACCCCGGCAATGGTCTGGATGAGGATATCCCGGTTCTTGATGTGGCCCATCTCATGGCCTAGCACGCCGCGCAGCTCTTCGGGCGAGAGCAGGCGCATGATGCCCTCGGTCACGGCCACAACGGCGTGCTCCGGGTTGCGGCCTGTGGCGAAGGCATTGGGGGCGGCCTCAGGCACCACGCAAATGCGGGGCTTGGGGATGCCGGCGTTATGGGCCAGCTCCTCCACCATGCGGTGCAGGGCCGGGGCTTCTTCCGGGGCCAGCTCCCGCGCGCGGTACATGGAAAGGACGATCTTGTCCGAATACCAATAGCTGCCCAGATTCATGAGCAGGGCCAGGCCAAAGGCGAAAATAACGCCCGTGCGCCCGCCCAGCAGGCCGCCCATGACAATGATGATGCCCGAAAGCAGACCCAGAAGAAGAACGGTCTTGATCTGACTGGTCATGCCAACTCCTTATGCTGCAAAAACGTCCGTCCGCGGCGCAAGACCGCATTCCTTATAGTATAAGCACCCAGGGGGCGCTGGCAAGCGGGAGCGCATCGCCCCGCCCCCGTGTGCCGCGCACAACTGCCGCGGAAAGATGTGCCCGGCCAGAGGCCGACACATGCGTAAAAACGCTCGGCCAGGGTACTAGCGCAGAGTACCTTTGAGAACAGGCATTGCTCAAAGTTTCAGGCACGCTCGTTTCGGCGCTTAACAGCGCAAATAAATTGCGCTTACACCTCCACTGCGGGCGTCTGCCCGCACAGCCGCCAGGGCATTTCAAGGTTAAAATGCCCTATTCGGATCCATAGATAATATACCCTTCCCCCCACAAAACGCTGTTTTCTCCCCAATTTTTCTGTCTCAGTCCTTGTGCGCGAGCCAGCAGGCCACGCGGTGCGGGCCTTGGGCGTGCTCTGGGGGCATCTGGACGGCGCAGCGGGGCAGGGCGTGGGGGCAGCGGGGGTGGAAGGGACAGCCGGGGGGCATCTGGCGCAGGTCCGGCACGCTGCCGGGGATGGTGGGCAGGCGGCGCAGGCCGGGTTGGCGCAGGGCCGGGGCGGCGCGCAGCAGGCCTTGGGTGTAGGGGTGGCGCGGGTGGGCGAAAAGCTCTTGGGTGGGGGCGCACTCCACCAGGCGACCGGCGTACATAACACCCACGGTTTCGGCCATCTGGGCGGCGATGCCCAGGTCGTGGGTAATGAGCAGCACAGCCATGCCGCGTTCCTGGCTGCGGGCGGCCAGCAGGCGCAGGATCTGGCCCTGAATGGTGGTATCCAGGGCGGTGGTGGGTTCGTCCGCCAGCAGCAGGCGGGGGCCGCAGGCCAGGGCCATGGCGATCATGACCCGTTGGCGCATGCCGCCGGAAAGCTGGTGGGGGTAGTCGTTGCAGCGGTTGCGGGGATCGGGGATGCCCACTTCAGCCAAGAGGGCCGCGGCTTCCCGACGGGCGTCCGCGCGGGAGCGGCGCAGGTGCAGGCGCAAGGGCTCCGCCACCTGGCTGCCCACGGTGAGCACGGGGTTGAGGGCGGTCATGGGCTCCTGAAAGACCATGCCCACCAGGCGGCCACGCACGCGGCGCAGTTCGCGTTCGGAGCAGGCGGCAAGGTCCGTGCCTTCCAGGAGGATACGGCCGCGTTGCTGGGCGTTTTCCGGCAGCAGGCGCAGCACGGCCTTGGCGGTGAGGCTTTTGCCGCAGCCGGATTCGCCCACCAGGCAGGTGGTGCGGCCCGCGGCCAGGCGCAGATGGAGCCCCTGCACGGCAGGCAGCAGGCCCTGGTCCGTGCGGAAGTGGACGTGCAGATCCTCGATTTCCAGCAGAGGGGCGGCTGCAGCGGGCTCCGTGCCGCAAGGCGTCCCGGCGTTCTGCGGGGCGCGCGCCTGGGGGCCTGTCCGCGGCGTGGGCACGGCGGCGGACGGCATGGAAGGCGAGGCGGCGGTCATGGCCTTAGTGCAGCACTTGCGCCCGGCGGAAGCTCACATAGGCTTCACGCATGGCGATGTAGGGATCCACAGCCACGGAGTTGAGGTCTTCGTAGAGGGGCAGCACATCGCCCAGGGCGTTGAAGCGCAGGCCCCCGCCCGCCCCGAAGCTCAGCTCCCAGGGCTGGAGGTAGAAGAGCGGCTCGGCGAAGAGGTCGCCCACGCGGCCCACGGTGTCGCGCGCCGAGCTGGGGCCGAGGAAGGGCCAAACCAGGTAGAAGCCGTGGCCCAGGCCCCAGCGGCCCAGGGTCTGGCCGAAATCCTCGCCGGCGGGGTCCACGGGCACCACGGTTTTGAGGCCTTTGGCCACATCGGCGAAGCCCGCGCTGGAGGTGGTGTTGATGATGAAGCGGCCGAACTCCACCCCGGCTTCCATGAAGCGGAACTGAAGGATATTGTTGATGAAGCGCACGGGGAAGAGGATGTTGGAAAAGAAGTTTTTCAGCCCGCTGCGCAGCTGGTGGGGGGTGATGAACTCCCAGGCCTTATAGACGGGCTTGGCCACATAGAGGAAGAAGATGTCGTTGAAGTGGAACCAGAAGCGGTTCCAGGGTTCAAAGGGGTCGGCGATGACGCTTATGGGCGCGTCGTCGTAGTCGTCCAGGTTGTCGGAAACGCGCAGGCTTCCGTAGGGGTGGACGGTGACGGCGCCGGGCGGCAGGGCCGGGGCGTTGCCGTAAACGGTGGAAGGCGCGGCCTGCTCCGGCGCGGCGGCGGCGGGCGCGGCGTGCAGGCAGCAGCATACGGTCAGCGCGGCCAAGGCAGTGACGCCGCAACGCCAGGGGCGTGTGACCCGGTCAGCTGCCACTCTGGCCCACCTCCCGGGTTTTGGCCCGGATTTTTTCAATAAGCTGGTCGGGGCTTGCACTGTTCAGAATGTCCTGAAACTGGGTGCGGTAGTTTTTGACCAAGCTGAGGTTCTCGATAAGCACGTCATAGACGAACCAGGAGTTGCGCTTGGGCAGCATGCGGTAGGCCACGGGCACCTTTTTGCCGTCCTTCATGGTGATGCTGGTCTGGATTTCCACGCGCTTGCCGTCGGGCGAGACGGTTTCGCCGGTGTAGAGCACCTGCTCGCCGTTATAGCCGTCGATTTTGTTCAGGTAGGTGTTGATGAGCAGATCGGCGAAGGCGTCGCTGAAGCGGCGCTGCTGCTCCGGGGTGAAGGCGCGCCAGCGCGGCCCTACCGTGCGGGAGGAAAATTCGCCGAAATCAAAGACATGGAGCACCTCGTCCTCGATCTGCTGGCGCAGGGGGCCGCGAGTGGCGGGATTGACGTAGTCCGGATTTTTGATGCAGTTGAGAATGCGGCTGATGGAGGTTTCCAGCGTCTGGCGGGCCGGTGTGGCGGCCCCGGCGGGCAAGGCGGCCAAGGTCAGGGCCAGCAGGCAGCAGAGCAGCAGGCAGCGGCGGAAGGCGCGAAGGCGCGAAGGCCTGGCGGCGGGCATCATTTGACTCCTCCGAAGGCGTATTTACTGATAAGGGTGCCCAGGTCCACGGCGGATTCCGTTTCCGTAATGGCGTCGCCGGGGGCGAGCATCTGGTCCGAGCCTCCGCGCGAGAGGCTGACGTATTTGTCGCCGATAAGGCCGCTGGTGCGGATGGAGGCCATGCTGTCGTCCGAAAGGCGCAGATCCTTATGGAGGCGCAGGCGCACTACGGCCTGGTTGCGCACCGGGTCCGGATCCAGATGGATGTCCACCACCCGCCCCACGGGCACGCCGGACATTTCCACATCCGCTCCCACCCGGAGGCCGGAAACGGAATCAAAGCGGGCCACCAGCTCAAAGCCTTGCGAGCTGAACAATTCCATCTTGCCCAGCTTGACGGTGAGGTAGGCCACGCAAAGCAGGCCAATAAGAACAAAAAGGCCCACGGCGGTTTCTCTAGCGGAATTCATGCGGTATCCAGATTGCCGGTTTGCAGGTGATAACCGTTGGTAACTATACGGACACGGGGGCCAAGTTTCAAGCCCTGCGCCGTTGCAGGCGGCCACGCGGCAAAAGCGCGGCCCTTGCAGCGGACGGCGCGGCGGCTCAGGAGGCCAGCCAGCGGTCCAGGGCCTGCCGCACTGCTGGGTCCGGCGGGTCCTGAAGGTTGATGCCCGCGCCCGGGCCGGGTTCGCGACGCAGAAACTGGCGCAAATAGGGATCCGCGCTGCTTTCCAGCGCGGCCAGGGAACCGGAAAACAGGGCTCGCCCTTCGCCCAGCACCAGCACATGGTCGGCGATGACGCGCAGGCTTGCGAGGTCGTGGCTTACCACCACCAGGGTCATGTCGGGCATCTGCTCCCGCAGGGAGAGCAGCAGGGCGTCCATGCGCGCGGCAGTGATGGGGTCCAGGCCGCTGGTGGGTTCGTCGCAAAGCAGCACGCGCGGCTCGGCGATGATGGCCCTGGCCAGGCCCGCACGTTTGCGCATGCCGCCGGAAAGCTGATTGGGATAATAATCGGCAAAATCTTCCAGCCCCACCAGCCGCAGCACCCGCAGGCCCGCCTCGCGGATGCGCGTTTTGGAGAGGCGCAGGTGCTCGCTTAAGGGCAGGGTGACGTTCTGCACCAGGGTCAGGGCCCCCAGCAGCGCGCCGTCTTGAAAAAGCACGCCCATGTGGCGGCGGGCCCGGCGGAAGTCGCGCCGGCCAAGGGCAAAGAGGTCGCGCCCGCCCAGCAGCACGCTGCCTTCCAGGGGGCGCGCAAGGCCGATGACCTGCCGCAGCAAGGTGGATTTGCCGCAGCCGGAACCGCCGAGAATGACGGAAACCTTGCCCCCCGGCAGCACGGCGTTGATATGGCGCAGCACCACATGTTCGCCGTAGCCTGCGCTCAGGGCGCGAAATTCAATGTCCCATGCCTCCATGCGGCTCCTTGTGCGGGGGCGCAACGCGCCCGCCGTTGCCCAGTATAGACCGGGAAAGGCGGGCGCGCAAGCGGGTCAGTCAGTAAGCATGTCGTCGGGGAAATCCGCGTTGGCGTAAACGTTCTGCACGTCGTCGTTGTCGTCCAGGGCGTCCATAAGGCGCAGCACCTTCTGGCCCATGTCCGCGTCCACGGGCACCAGATTCTGCGGCACCATGGCAAGCTCCGCGGACTGCATGACAATGCCCGCGGCCTCCAGGGCGTCGCGCACGGCGGCGAAATCGGCCATGGCGGTGTGGATGGTCCAGACGTCCTCGTCGTCAATGACGTCGTCGGCCCCGGCTTCCAGGGCGGCTTCCATGATTTTGTCTTCAGCGTAGGCGGCCTTGTCCACAGAGATGACGCCCTTGTGGTCAAACATCCAGCCCACGCTGCCGTTCTCGCCCATGGAGCCGCCGTGCTTGGTGAACAGGTGGCGCACTTCGGCCACGGTGCGGTTTTTGTTGTCCGTGGCCACTTCCACCATAACGGCAATGCCGCCGGGGCCGTAGCCTTCATAGAAGGTTTCGGTCAGGTCGCCGCCCGCGTCCTCGCCGGTGCCTTTGCGGATGGCGGCGTCGATTTTGTCCTTGGGCAGGTTCACGGCCTTGGCGGCGGCGATGGCCGCCCGCAAACGGGGGTTGCCCGCGGGATCGCCCCCGCCCTTGGCGGCGATGATGATTTCTTTGGCGGCCTTGGTGAAGATCTTGCCGCGCTTGGCGTCCTGGCGTCCCTTACGGTGCTGAATGTTGGCCCATTTGCTGTGCCCTGACATAAAACCTCCGAAAAAACCTGCGGTGAGTAAAAAGTTCAGATGCCCGGCGGCGCGTCCTGCCCGTGAAAATGCAGGCCCACAAAGAACGTCTCCTTGCTTTCCGCCCGCGAGCTTTTGGGCTTGAAGGATTTGACCGTGGCAAAGCCCGCGCGCATGGGCGCGAGCAGCTCCTGAATGTCCGGCCCCATAAAAATCTTGACCACAAAGTGCCCACCGGGCTTAAGCCGCTGGCGGGCTACGGCCAGGGCTTCCAGGGCCAGCTCCAGGGAACGGGCCTGGTCGGTGAAGCGCGTGCCCGTGGTGCGGGGGGCCATGTCGCTCAGCACCACGTCAAAAGGGCCCAGCGCCGCAAGCCGGGCCTCAAAGGCCGCAGAACGGGCAAAAACGTCCTCCTGCGCGAACTCCACCTGGGGGGGGAAGGCCGTGTCCGTGGCCTGAATGTCGCAGGCCAGCACCAGGCCGTGGTCCCCCACGCGCTCCGCCGCGCCCAAAGACCAGGAGCCCGGCGCGGCGCCCAGGTCCAGCACCTTCTGGCCGGGCTTGAGCAGCCGGAATTTGGCGTCCAGCTCCTTGAGCTTGTACACGGACCGGGCGGGGTAGTGCTCCCGCTTGGCCTTAAGAAAGTAGTGGTCTCGATATTCCTTCATGACAAATCCCAACATGTGAGCATACACTTTTTGTCGCCATTCGCCAAGGGGGCGAAATCCGGCTTCCGGGTTGACCCATACGCCGCCTTTGCGTAGGGTTTTACTATGTGGAAAAGGCGTGCGGATTTTCGCGTGCCGCAATTCCCCCACAGGAGACGTTTATGAAAAGAATTCTTCCTGTTCTGCTGGTTATGGGCGGCGCTCTGCTGCTGGCCGCGGGCCATGTCCGGGCCGAGAGCGTTACGGTTCCGATCAATAAGATAATGGACGCCGGCGTGGACAAGGCGCTGGGGCAGGTGGTTTTTGCGGACGACGGCAAGGGCGGGCTGGACATTCTGGTGGAAGTGGCCGGGCTGCCGCCCGGGCCCCACGGCATGCACATTCATGAGAAGCCCTCGTGCGCCCCAGGCCTCAAGGACGGCAAAAACGTGGCGGGGCTGGCCGCCGGCGGCCACTTTGACCCCGCCCACAGCGGCAAGCATGAAGGCCCCGGCAAGCCGGGCCACAAGGGCGACCTGCCCTTTATCACTGCCGACGCCCAGGGCACGGCCAAGGCCAAGCTGCACGCCCCCGGCCTGACCACGGCGGAAATCCGGGGCCGCTCCCTTATGATCCACGCCGGCGGCGACAACTACGCCGACGTGCCCGCCCCCTTGGGCGGCGGCGGGGCGCGGATAGCCTGCGGCGTCATTAAGTAGCGCAGAGTACCGTTGAGAACAGGCATTCTCAAAGTTTAAGGCACGGTTGTTTCGACGCTTAACAGAGCAAATAAATTGCGCTTACACCTCCACAGCGGGCGTTTTTGGCCCGCTGGCTGCATCAACGGGCCGCTCCGATTCAGGTCAGTGCCGCAAGGGTACTTTCCCTGTTTCGGGGCGGCCTATTTTGCCTCGTGTACTTTCCCTGTTCCGGACGGCCTTTTTGCCCGGTGTGCGCTTCCTGCTCCGGACGGTTTGTTTTTTGGTCCAAGGTACGCCTGTGGCGTCCCCTGAGGGGAGAAAAGTTTTTTGAAGGGGATGGGGGGTGTGGGGGGAAGGGGGGACTTTTGTCCACAAAAGTCCCCCCTTCCCCCCACAAAAAACAACAGTCCAAGGCCCCTTACTGTCCCGCGCGCATGGCTTTGCGCAGGGCGGCCACTTTGGCGGGGATGTCGGGCGCGCCCACGAGGTCGGTGATCAGGCAGCAGCAGCGCGCGCCGTGGCGGGCCACGTCGGCGATGTTGTGTTCTTTGATGCCGCCGATGGCCACCAGGGGCAGGTCGATGTTGCTGTGCACCCAGTCCAGGTACTGGAGGCCCACGGGGTCCACGACGTCTTCTTTGGTGTGGGTGGCGTAGATGGGGCCCACGCCGATGTAGTCCGCGCCCAGGCCGCGCGCTGCCTGGGCTTGTTCCGGCTTATGGGTGGAGAGGCCGATGAGCATATCCGGCCCCACCAGGGAGCGCACTTCGGGCACGGGCAGGTCTTCCTGGCCCACATGCACGCCGTCGGCCTCGGCCAGGATGGCCAGGTCCACATAGTCGTCCACGATGAAGCAGGCGTCGGCCTCGCGGGTCAGGCGGCGGAGCAGGCGGCATTCTTCCAGCATGGCTCCGGCTTTGAGCTTTTTTTCGCGGTACTGCACGATGCGCACACCGGCGCTGAGCAGGGCGCGGACCACTTCTTCCAGGGGGCGGCCCAGGGAGTAGTTGGGGTCGGTGATGGCGTAGATGTCGGTTTCTCCGGGCAGGATTTTGGGCATGGGGTTCTCCTTGCCGTTCAGGTGCGGAAGACGGCGCAGATGCGGCGCGCGCAGCTTTTGAGCAGGCGTGCCGGGTGAAAGGAGGTATGGGCCAGGCGCGCGGGCAGCACAAAGCCCGCGGCGTCAAAATCTTCAGGACGCAGCAGGGGGTAGACGGGCACGCAGCCTGCGGCGGCCGTGCCTGGGGCCTGGCGGCGGATCAGCGCCGCGCCCAGGGGCACGGATGACGGCGTGCGGCCCAGCACGGCGCAGAGGGCTTCGTCCAGGGCCGGGGCGCTGGCGCAGGCTCCCAGGAGGTTGAGGGGGAAGGGTTCGCCCTTGCTGGGGCCGGTGACGTGCATGGCGCGCACGCCGTCGGCCAGGGCGGCCACGGGCGGCAGCGCGGCCCAGAGCGCGGCCAGGCAGTCGGCGAAAAAATCCGGATCGCGGCCTTCGCGGGCGTGGACCACGGCCTTGCGCAGGCCGCAGACGCAGCCGAAGCAGTTTTTTACCGCCAGGGTCAGGAGCATCTGGCTGTGGGCCTTGACCCTGGGCAGGGAGAGGATGGCGTCGCTTTCCAGGGCCAGGCGGGCGATGCCGAAGCGCGGGGCGCGGCCGTGGGGCGGGGGGGAGCCGGAGAGCAGGGGCAGGGTTGTGGGCACGGGGGTTTCCAGCGGGCGCACGGCGAGGCCCAGGGGTTTGAGGGCGGCCTCCAGGCCCACGGCGCGGGCCACGGCGGCGGCGCGGCCAAAGCCAGGGGCGTCGGCCACGGTGACGCGCGCGCCCTGGTCCATGAGCCAGGCGCAGGCGGCGGCGACCACGGCGGGCGTGGTGCAGGCCAGGGCCTTGGCCTGCAGGAGGTTGGGTTTGACCAGCACCCGCGCGCCGCGCAGGGAGATGTGCTCCGTCAGTCGGGCGGCGTCCAGGGCCGCGCCGGTCTGGCGGCTCAGGGTTGGTTCCGTATAGTCCTGGCAGCGGGTCAGGGCCACGGGCAGGGGGGCGTGAACGGGGGCAGGCGCGGTCATGGCTGAACTATGCCGCCCGAGGTGCGCCTTGTAAAGCGGCTCTTTTCAAATGGGCGCGCTTGACGTATGCACAGGCATTGCGCACGGCCGCGGCCTTTGCGGCGGCGCGACACTCTGCGTAAGGATGGCAGCATGCGTGCAGTCATTATGATTTTTTGCATGGCTCTGGCGCTGACCTGCGGCGTGGGAAGCGGCCCTGGGCCGGTTCTGGCGGCAGCGGCAAGGGATAAGGCCGCGCCCAAGGCCGACCTGGACGCCAAGGGCGCGGACAAGGCGGCCAGGATAGAGGCCGCCAAAAACGGCGCGGATAAGAACGCGGACAAAGCGTCGGCCAAAGCGGACGCCGCCAAAACGGACGCGGACAAGGGCGGCGACAAGGCTCCGGCCAAAGCGGACGCTCCCAAAGCGGACGCGGCCAAGACGGGTGCGGATAAGACGGATGCGGACAAGCCCGTCCTGCCCCTGCAGGATCCCTGGGAAGCCGTCTGGAGCAACCAGCGGACCATGCTGAACGAGGTGGACGACAAAGCCGCGCAGATGAGTGCGGATTTCAGCCAGCGCACGGTCAATCTGAGCGCGCGGGTGCAGCCCTATACGGAGGAGGCCCGCCGTCTGCTGGTGCTGGTGAATACATACAAAAACTGGCCCAACCCCATGGAGGCCGTAAGCCGCCGCATCACGGTCACCATGGAAGACCTGCGCAAACTGCTGGACCCCATGACGGCGGCCCGCAAAGAGGCGCAAGGCCTGCTGGAGCGCATCGGCTACCTGGCGGACAGCCTGCCCGAAGACCTGCAGGACAGCAGCCTGAGCCCGGAAATTCAGGATTACGCCAGGCGTCTGACGCTCACCCGCCTGCGCCTCACGGCGGTGCTGGCCCAGTTTGACGCCGCCCTGGCCCCCTCCCTGGCCCTGATCAAGCGGCTGGAAAAGACCAGGGAAGAGATCGGCGCGCAGCTGCCCTTGCTGTGGAAGGACTATTACCTGCAGCGCCCGGTGCCCTGGCTCAGCCCCGACGCCTGGCGCGACTTCTCCAAACAGATGGGCTATTCCCTGCAGGGCATGGTGCTGCGCCTGCCCGTGGAGATTCCCGTTACGCCGGACCGCTGGGGCACGGCCCTGGTGCGCCTGCTTATCGGGCTTCTGGTTACCGGGGCCTTCTGCACCCTGCTGTACCGGCGCTATGCGGCGGCCGCGGCGCAGAACGCCACGGTGCGGCACATCTTCCGGGTCAGCCTGCCCTGGCTCTGTGTGGGCCTGGCCCTGCTGGGCAGCTCCATTTCCGCCACAGGCGAGTTCTTTCGGCTGCTCCTGGCCGTGGGCAACCTCTGCCTTATTGTGGCGCAGCTCTACCTGGCCTGGGACTTCCGTCGGCTCAAGTATCCTGATGTAGCCGTGGAGCGCGCGCCCTTCTGGGATCTCATGCCCCTCACCCTGGGGGCGTATGTGCTGCTCTATCTGCCGCTCACCAAGGCGCTGGTGCTGCTCATCTGGCTGGGGATAGTCATTGCGGCCATGGTGCGCCAGCGCCGCCGCCCCCGGCCGGATCTGGGCCCCCTGCATGTGGAGGCCAGCGTGCTGGAATGCGAGCCCCTGGCGCTCTGGATCTGCCTGGTGCTGGCCCTTTCCGGCCTGCACATCTATAGTATGGTGCTGTACCTGCTTTTTGCCTCCACTTCGCTGGCCCTGCAGCTCTGCCTGGGCGGCATGGCCATGGTCAGCAACCTGAACGACAACCTGCCCAAGGAGGGCGTGCGCGCCGCGCTTGCCCATCTGGCCGTGGCCCTGGCCGCGCCCGTGGTGCTGGTGGCCGTGGTGGTGGGCGTTTCGCTCTGGATCGGCACCCTGCCGGGCGGCATGGCTCTTATGCAGCGCTACCTGCTGCAGGGGGTCAGCGTGGGCAGCACGCAGTTCAACATCGTTCATGTGCTGCTGATCATCACCATGTTCTACCTCACGCGCACGGCCGTGGCCATGGGCTCGCGCTTTCTGGCCCGTCTGCCCAAGCAGGGCCTGACCATTGATTCCACCCTCATCCCGCCCATGCAGACGGCCTTTACCTACGCCCTGTGGTGTTGCTTCGGGCTGTTTGTGCTGCGGGCCCTGGGCATGGAGCTGAGCAACCTGGCCATGGTGGCCGGCGGTCTTTCCGTGGGCATCGGCTTCGGCATGCAGACTATTGTCAACAACTTCCTTTCGGGCCTGATCCTTATTTTCAGCCGCACCCTGCAGGCCGGGGACGTGGTGGACGTGGGCGGCATCCAGGGCCGGGTGCGCAAGATCAGCGTGCGCGCCACCATGGTGGAAACCTTTGACAACGCCCTGATCATCGTGCCCAACTCCGAGTTTGTAGCCAGCAGGCTCATCAACTGGACGCGCAACAGCCGCACCGTGCGGCGGGAGATCAAGATCGGCGTGGCCTACGGCAGTTCGGCCGATCAGGTCATGAAGATCCTGCTGGCCATCGCCAACAGCCACAGCAATGTGCTCAAATATCCGCCTCCGGCCGTGTCGTTTGACGATTTTGGGGCCAGCACCCTGGACTTCACCCTGCGCTTCTGGGTTCGGGATTACGACGTGAGCGTGTCCACTTCGTCGGACATCCGCCTGGAGATCGAAAAAGCCTTCCGCGAGGCGGACATAGAAATTGCCTTCCCGCAGCTGGACGTGCATATTAAGGATGTGCCCGCGCCCCGCGCTCTGCGGCCTGCCGCGCGCCCCGCCCCGCGCCCGGCGGCGAATCCGGCTGCCGCGGCGGTGCCCACGGCCGTTGCGGACCAGGCCCCCCCGCGCCGGGCTGGGCAGCCCGGCCAGCCCGGAGGTCAGGCGCGCCGTCGGCCGCGCCTGGTGGGCGGCAGAACCCGGCGTCCGGCCAGGCCCGGCAATGCTGCGCCTGCCGCTGCACCCGTCGTTACGCCTGCCGCTGCACCCGCCGTGGAGGACGAGGACGAAAATTGATCCCCCCGCACCCCAAAACCAGAGGAGGACGCTTATGATCCATCGCGCAACGGAACTGGAAACTTTTGCCAAAGAAATGTTCGGCGGCCCCGGCGACGTGCATTTTACCAAGATTGTCCCGGCCGAGGGCCTGGCGGGCAAAGGCCGTCTGTTCAACATCGGCCTGCTCAAGCCCGGCTGTGCTGTGGGCATGCACGGCCACAAGGGCGAAATGGAGATCTACTACATTCTGGAAGGCCACGGCCTGTATAACGACAACGGCACAGAAACGCCCGTGGGGCCCGGCGACGTCACCGTCTGCCCCGACGGCGAGAGCCACGGTCTGCTCAATACCGGCGATACGGACCTTAAAATGGTGGCGTTGATCCTGTTTGCCCAATAGAACAGGCCGCCTTTGCGCATATGCGTTCTCAACGGTTATGACACGCCCGTTCCGGCGTTTAGCAGCGCAGAGGCATGCGCTTATGCCTGCACGGCGGGCGTAAGCTCGCGCAGCCGCCACGGCGTGGCAACGTTGCAACGTCGGAATGCACGTGTCCTTGCGGCTGCGCGGCCTCAAGGAGAAGCCGGGCCGGATACGGCAACGGGGGGCCTCCGGCAGTGGGCGGCCCCCCGTTGCGTTTTGGGGCGCGGGCTTATCCGCGCTTCATTTCCTCTATAAGGTTGTTGAGCTGCTGGGCCTGATTGGCCAGGTCGGAAACGGCATGGGCCGCGCCGTCCATGGCATCGGCAGTCTGGTGGGACATGCTGCTGATGTGGTTGATGCTCTGGTTGATTTCCTCGCTGGCGGCGGACTGCTCCTCGCTGGCGGCGGCAATGGCGTTAACCTGGTCGGCCGTGGCTTCCACCGTGCTGACGATCTCTTCCAGCGCCTTGCCGGACTGCTCGGCAAAATCCGTAGCCTGGCCTATCTGGCGCACGGCGTTGTCCACGCCCTCCATGCTTTTGGCCGTGCTGTCCTGAATGGCGGCAATGGCGTTGCCCACGTCGGTGGTGGAGGCCATGGTTTTTTCCGCCAGTTTGCGCACCTCGTCGGCCACCACGGCAAAGCCGCGTCCGGCTTCGCCCGCGCGGGCGGCCTCAATGGCCGCGTTGAGCGCCAGAAGGTTGGTCTGGTCCGCAATGTCGGAGATGACGGCCATGATGCGGCTGATGGCCTGGGCGTGCTCGTTGAGGCGGGCCATGTCCTCTTTGAGGGCCAGGGAGGCGTCGCGCACGCTTTCAATGCTCTGGAGGGACTGCTCCACAATGCGCGCGCCGGCCAGGGCGCGCTCGCGCGTGTCGCTGGAGGCCCCGGAGGCCTGGCTGGCGTTTTTGGCCACTTCCTGCACGGTGGCGTTCATTTCGTTCATGGCCGTGGCGGCCTCGGTAAGGCGCTGGGCGGATTCTGCGGCGCTGCGGTCCGATTGTTCGATCTGAGTCGCCAGCTTGGTGGAGGCGGAGGAGAGCACGCCCACCACGCCTTCCAGTTGCCCGGCGGCGGCCAGCATGCCATCGCGGCGCGCGCTTTCGGCCCTGGCCGTGGCGGCCTCGGCCTCGCGGGTGGCCTGGCGGGCTTTTTCCGATTCCGCCTTGGCGTCGGCGGCCAGGGCTTCCGCCTTGGCTATGGTTTCCAGCAGGGACTGGATCATGGCCTTGAGGGCCGTGCTCAGGGTTTTCATTTCGCCGCCGAAGCCTTCGTCCTTAATGGTGTGGCGCAGGTCGCCGCCGGCAATGACTTCGGCGGTGCGGGCCAGATAATTGACGGGCCGCAGGGAGCTGCGCACCAGCAGAAAGACGGCCAGCAGCAGGGCCGCCAGCAGCACGGCGGACATGGTCAGGGTCAGGCGGCTGATTTCCGTGGCCTGGGCCATCACCTCGCTTTCAGGGGCGGCGACGCTCAGGTACCAGTGCTGGCTGCTGCCCTCAATGGCGATGGGGTGGAAATAGCGCAGCATAACGCCCGTGGCGGCGTTCACGGCTTCAAAGTACGGTTCGCCGGCCTTGAAGGCCGCCATGGCGGCCTGCTCGTTCTGTAGCGCGTTGGCCTGAAAGACGTTTTTGCCGATAAGCTCGCTTTTGTGGTGGGCCAGAATGCGCCCCTGGTCGTTCTGGAGCGAAGCGTAGCCCGTGCTGTAGACCTTGATCTCCGTAACAAGCTGGACAAGACGGTCCACGGAAATATCCGCCAGCACCACGCCGCGAAAGGCCTTCTGGACCAGGACAGGGTAGGCCACGGAGGACATGGGCACCGCCTTGCCGTTGACCGTGTAGGGCTGCGGGTCGGAAAGAAAGACCGCCTGCGTTGCCTTGGGCGTTGTATAGTAGGGCTGGTCCAGCTGTTCGCCCAGGTTCACCAGCTTGGCCCCGGTGGCGCAGTAGGGCAGAAAGCGGCCGTTGGCGTCGCTGCCCGCCGCGCCGCGGCAGTCGGCGTCTTTGCCGTCGTAAGCGTTCGGTTCCCACATGGCGCCCACGCCAAAGAGGTCCGGATTGCCCATCTGCACGCCGCGCAGCAGGGCCGCCAGGCTTTCCCGCGAAGGCTGCTGCCCTGTGGCGATAGCCTGGGCCAGGGCCCCGCTCAACGCCTTGGTCTCGCCCACAGCGCCATTGATGAAACTGCGGATCAGGTTGCCTTTTTCGCCGCCCAGGGCGGCCAGCTCCCGCTTGGCTACGCTGCCTACGGCGGCTGCGCTGCGCCACTGGATCTGCCAGGCCAGCAGGCCAAGGCCCAACACCAGAATCAGCGCCACAGGGATGACTACTTTGGGAACAATACGCAATCGTTTGTATGCACCGAACATATTCCCCTCCCGCAAACTGATGTTTTTTATTCAAGGATGTTATTGAAGAATTATCAAATGAAAAACAGTTATGATAATTATAGTTACGACATTTTGCGCGCAAAGTTTAGTCATAAGGCTTAAATTGCAAATTCAGTGGGGAAGAAAATATTTTTTAACTGTTTTAAATACAGCATGTTGATATGCGATGTTTGGCTTGCTGCAAGATATGATGGGCGTAAAAGAGTTTGTAACGCAGCGAGATATATTGGCTATACATAAAAAAACAAAAAACGCTCCCCAGAACAGGGAGCGGCGGCGGAATCACGGCGTCTGTGCGAACAGACGCCCGGCGTAGAGGCGCGGGCGTAGCGGCGCTGCGCGGGGAAGCGCCAGAGGGTGCGTTTTGCCTGCCCTTGGGAACAATCGTTCGCAGGGGCAATAATCTTCAGGGGATCAGGGGCTGGGCGGGCTGTCCTCCGGACCAGCGGGAAACGCGGCCGCGTCGGCCGGATCCGGCGCGCCGTCTGTGGCCGCATGCAGGGCCTGGGCCAGCTCCTTAGCCAGGGTTTCCATAAAATAGGGAGGCAGGCTTTTTTCCTGCCGGATACGCTGGCTGAGCAGCAGCCCCAGGCGCATCTGGCTGTCGGAAATGGCGTTGCGGCTGCTGATGTTTTTGAGCCGCGCCCGGCCCGGCTTGGCCGCGCTGGGCACCCGCCTGAGCACCAGCAGCACGTCGGCCACCAGGGCCGTGCCGCCCTGGCCCGCAAGGCGGGAGGGCGCGTCGTAGCCTGCGGCCACCACGGCGCGGGCCGTGGCCGGATCCGTGGGGCCCGCGGCCAGCACGTTCATTTGCAGGATGTAGCCGGCCTGGCTGGGGTTGGGCACCAGCTCGTAGCCTGCCTGGCGCAGGCGGGCTTCGGCCAGGGGGCGCAGGCCGGGGGCGTGCCCCGAATTGTCGCGCAGCCCCAGGTAGACCAGCCTGGGGATCTCCGCATCGTTGGCGGCGTCTTCCAGCGCGCCGGCGCGCAGAACCTCCAGCCGGGCCGGGTCGCCCTGCTGCCGCACGCAGGCGCAGAGCGGCAGCAGGCAGCAGAACAGGGCCAGAAGCGCGGAACGGGGAAAAGCCATACAAGCCTCGATAGGGGTCCGTGGCTGTGCGGTCACGGGCAAGAGTGCAAAAAGCGCCGCCGTGCTCTGTGCGGCAAAAGGGACGCCGCCGGGGCAGGGGCTTCGGGCCGCGGGCGGCCCGGAAGGGGGTCAGGGCTGCAGGGCGTCCACCACCTTGCGGCTCAGGGCGTCTTCCAGGCCGGGCAGGCTGGCCTCGCGGCCCATGTTTTCGCCTTCGGCGGTGACGCGCACGCGGCTCCAGGCGTCGTCTGCAGGCTCGTGGCCGTGGCGGCCGAAGCCCACCTGGGCCTCCAGGCCCCAGACATTGTAAGAACCGCCGTCCGAGAGACCCACGCCCAGGCCCAGCAGCGCGCCGCCGCCGATGCCCCAGGCCGCGCCCCGGCCGCCGCCCACAGCCCCGCCCAGCATGGCCCCCAGCACCGCGCCCGTGGCCGTTGTGCCCAGGGTGCGGCCGCCGCTCGCGGGGGCGCTGCGGGAGCCCAGCTGCCGGATGTCTTCCACGCGCACGCGCACAACAATGTCGGCCTCCTGGGCCGTGTCGGCGGGCGTCAGGCTGCGGTCGCTCTGCAGATAGCCCGTGAGCATGGAGGCGAGGTCCGCGTTGAAGGATTCGCTGCCGCCGCGCACGCCCACATGCACGCTCTGGCCGGGCTTGGCCGTCACCGTGGGCAGGGCCGCAGACCAGCCGGGAGCGGCCGCGTCGTCCGCAGCCGGGCCGGAGCCGCCCGCGTCCTTGCCGGCGCAGCCCGCCAGCATGAAGCAGACCGGCAACGTGAGGCAGGCCAGCAGCAGGGCCCGGCACAAGGGGCGGAAAGACTGAAAATTCGGCACCATGGCATCCTCTGGCTTTACGGCATATTGTATCTGCATAGCGTATATCCCGTCCGCTGTCCAGGCGGCGCCCGGCGCGCCGCACTTGACGCCCTGCGGTTTTGTCGTATCTTGCCGTAACAGCAGCGGTGCATGACGGCAGCCGCAGCGCAACACGGGGGCAGCATGGGCAAGCAGCTGATTATTGTGGAATCGCCGGCCAAGGTGAAGACCATCAAAAAGTTTCTGGGGCCGCAGTACATGGTGCAGGCCAGCGTGGGCCATGTGCGCGACCTGCCCTCGGGCCAGCTGGCCGTGGACGAGGAGCACGACTTTGCCCCGCACTATGAAGTGATTGAAGAGAAAAAAAAGGTGGTCAGCGAGCTGCGCAGCGCCGCCGCCAAGGCCGATACCGTGTACCTGGCCCCGGACCCTGACCGCGAAGGGGAGGCCATAGCCTGGCATGTGGCCGAGCTTATCAAGGATAAAGCCAAGGACATCAAGCGCATCCAGTTCAACGAGATCACCGCGCGGGCCGTGAAGGAAGCCCTGGCCCATCCCCGCGCCCTCAACGGGCACCTTTTTGAGGCCCAGCAGGCCCGCCGCGTGCTGGACAGGCTGGTGGGCTACAAAATTTCCCCCCTGCTCTGGAAAACCGTCAAGCGCGGCATTTCCGCCGGGCGGGTGCAGTCCGTGGCTCTGCGGCTCATTGTGGAGCGCGAGGAAGCCCGCGAGGCCTTCAACCCTGAGGAATACTGGCTCTTCCGCGCTCTGCTGGCCGGGGAAACCCCGCCGCCTTTCAAGGCGGAGCTCGCCAAAATCCACAATAAGAAGGCCGTGGTGGCCAATGCGGCCCAGGCCGAGGAGCTGGAAGCCGCCCTCAAGGGGCAGCCCTTTGTGGTGCAGAGCGTGGAGGAAAAGGAACGCGAACGCGCGCCCCAGCCGCCCTTCATCACCTCCACCCTGCAGCAGGCCGCCAACCAGCGTCTGGGCTACACGGCCAAGCGGACCATGAACCTGGCCCAGCGCCTGTACGAAGGCGTGGAGCTGGGGGATAAAGGGCTCACGGCGCTCATCACCTATATGCGCACGGATTCCACCCGCATTGCCGACGAGGCCCGCCAGGCGGCCAAGGAATACATCGCCGCGGCCTTTGGCAAGGAGTATCTGCCCAAGCGCGCCCGCGTCTACAAAGCCAAGGAGAGCGCCCAGGACGCGCACGAGGCCATCCGCCCCGTGGACGTGACCCTCACGCCGGAGACGGTCCAGCCCCATTTGCCGCCGGATCAGTACAATCTTTACCGGCTTATCTGGTCGCGCTTTGTGGCCTCGCAGATGGCCGGGGCGCGGTTTCACGACACGGCCGTGACCATTGCCTGCGCCCACACCCAGTGGAAGGCCAAGGGCGAGCGTCTGCTCTTTCCCGGTTTTCTGGCGGCCCTGCCGCGCGGGGCCAATGAAGACGCCGCGGCCCTGCCGCCCCTGCGCGCCGGGGAGACCCTGAATCTGGAAAAGCTGGAAAAGGAGCAGAAGTTCACCCAGCCCCCGGCCCGCTACAGCGAAGCGAGCCTGGTGCGGGAGCTGGAAGAGCTGGGCATCGGGCGGCCCTCCACCTATGCGGCCATCATCTCCACCCTTCAGGACAGGGAATACGTGACCCTGGCGGAGCGGCACTTTGCGCCCACGGACCTGGGGCGGGTGGTCTGCCGCCAGCTGACGGAAAATTTTTGCCGGCTCATGGACGTGGGCTTTACGGCCAAAATGGAAGAAGACCTGGACAAGGTGGCCGAGGGCAAGGAGGGCTGGGTGGATTTGCTGCGCGCCTTTGCGGGCGACTTCAACCCCACCCTGGCCGCGGCGGCCAAAAACATGCAGAGCGTCAAGGGCGGCCTGCCCGCCAACCTGTCCTGCCCGGAGTGCGGCAAGCCGCTGGTCATCAAGTTTGGCAAGGCCGGGGCCTTCCTGGCCTGCTCCGGCTATCCGGAATGCCGCTACACCAGCAA
This sequence comes from Desulfovibrio legallii, assembly GCF_900102485.1. NCBI lineage: Bacteria > Pseudomonadati > Thermodesulfobacteriota > Desulfovibrionia > Desulfovibrionales > Desulfovibrionaceae > Desulfovibrio > Desulfovibrio legallii. The sequence continues at coordinate 69,087 of NZ_FNBX01000002.1, forward strand.
CTTTGAGCGGCGGGAGGACGGCAGCGTGGCCCCCGTGGCGCAGCAGAAGCCGCAGTACGAAAAAGTGGGGCAGTGCCCCCAGTGCGGGCGCGATCTGGTCATCAAGCGCTCCCGCACGGGCAGCAGCTTCATCGCCTGCACGGGTTACCCAGAATGCCGCTACGCCGCGCCTTTGTCCACGGGCGTGCCGTGTCCGCGTTGCGGCAAGGGGCAGCTGGTGGAAAAAAGCACCAAGCGCGGCAAGATATTCTATTCCTGCGATCAGTACCCGCAGTGCGATTTTGCCCTTTGGGACAAGCCCGTGCCCGGCCCTTGCCCGCGTTGCGGCTCCCCCTATCTGGTGGAGAAAAAGCAGCGCGGCGGCGGGGCCAGGGTTGTCTGCCCGGTTAAGGGCTGCGGCTATGTGCAGGAGGAAGAAGCGCATGAGTGAGATTGCCGGCGGCATGCCCGCGCCCCTGTGGGAAGAAACCCTGGAAGCCCGCGTGGTGGAACTGCTGTGCCGGGAGGAGACCGTCGCCCTGGTGACCATTGTGCGCAGCGCTGGTTCGGCCCCGCGCCATGCGGGCACGCGCGCCCTGTGCACGGCCGCTGGTTTTGAGGGCACGGTGGGCGGCGGCGTTTTGGAGGCCCGCGCCATGGCGGCGGCCCGGCAGTGCCGGGAGAGCGGCCTTTCGGCCCTGGCGCGTTGCGACCTGAGCGGCGTAGGGCCGGACAGCGACATGATCTGCGGCGGCAGCATGGACGTGCTCTGCGAAGTGCTTACCCCTGAGGCCGCCGCTCTGTTTGATTTGGCCGCCGCGGCCCTGCGCGAGGACAACCGCGGGGCCTGGCTGGTGGACGTGAGCGAGCCTTCGCTGCCCCGGCGGCAATTGTGGGTGGAGGCCCTGCCCCAGGACCACGCCCTGCCGCCGCATGTGCTGGCGGACGCGGACGCGGCCCGCGCCCTGCTGGAGGCCTGCGGCCGCAAGCCCGGCCTGGTGACGCAGGCGGGGCGCAGCGTGTATGTGGAGCCCCTGAACGCGCCGCCTGTGCTGCTGTTGTGCGGGGGCGGGCACGTTTCGCTGGAGGTGGCCCGCCTGGCGCACGCCTGCGGCTTTGTGGTGGACGTGGCGGACGACAGGCCCCAGTTCGCCAATGTCGAGCGCTTTCCCATGGCCCGTCATTGCTATGTGCTGCCGGAGTTTGCCGGGCTGGTGGAGGCCTGCGGCGTGGGGCGGCGGCACTATCTGGCCATTGTCACCCGGGGGCACAGTTTTGACCGGGAGGCCCTGGCCCAGGCTCTGACCAGCCATGCCCGCTACATCGGCATGATCGGCAGCAAGGCCAAGAAGGCCCAGGTTTATGCGGCCCTGCGCGCCCAGGGCGTGCCCGATGCGGAGCTGGCCGCCGTGTGCTGCCCCATCGGCCTGCCCGTGGCGGCGGAAACCCCGCAGCAGATCGCCGTCTCCATTGTGGCGGAGCTGCTGGCCGTGCAGGCGGGAACCTTGCAGCGTCTGCGGATTGAGGATTAGACTTGCGTCGGCCCTTTTTTGTTCCGCGCCTGCGCTTGCCGCGCGCGCGTCTTGTCTTTTTTGCAGGCCGCAACGTTTTTTGAAGGGGCAGGGCAGAAGGGGGGCGCCTGCGCGCAAAAGTTTCCCCGCCGTCATGCAGGATTCTCTTTCCGCGCTCGCCCGGCCGTAACCTGTCCGTCGCTTGACATTTGCTGCCCGGCACGACACTGTGAGCGTGCACAGGCGGGCGTTATGGATGCGACCATCATTGCCGCGCTGGTTCTGTTTCTGGCGTTCATTGTTCTTGACGCCCGCAGACGGACGGCGCAACAGATTCGGCTTATTGCCGAAGAGAAGCGCGACATTGCCGCGGCCTCCGATATGACGGCCAGCATCGGCGTGTTCTATCCGGACGTGCGCACCACGGTGGTCATGGGCGCTTCCGAAGATACCGGAACGTGCTATTACCGCGTGCTGCGCGACGGCAAGGTTCTCAACCGCAGCAAGATAAGCCTGGCCAACATTGCGCGCGTGGAGCTGCTCGTCAACGGCGCGCCGTTGACGCTGGAGGCGGAATCCCGTCAGGCCACGAGCTTTCTCCGGGCCACGGACGTGGCCGGCCGCTGCATGAGCCAGTTTTCTCCGGCGCAGCTGCAGGCCGTGCAGCGGGCCGGACTGCGGCTGGTTTTTCTGGATGAAGCAGGCGCGCAGAAGGCCCTGGACATTACCGTGCTGCGCATGAACGACGAGCGGCACCGTTTCAAGCGCATGGAGCTGTTCAGAGACGCCGTGTGGTGGCGCACTTTTCTGGACAGTGCCGGCGCCAACGCCCGGCAGGCGCTTGCTCATCCGGAGCAGGCCCCCCCCCACCGAACTGGGCGAAAATTCTTTGTAATTTTTTTTATCAAACAAAAGCAATATGTTAGAAAAAATTTATACGGTCGGCTAACCCATTGGAATAGCGTTTCTTTTAAAAACGTTGCTCCCAATGCGGTCGGATTGCTTTTTCATATGAACTATGTTCTTTACTTTCCGTCCCTCCGTTCAGGGGTGGATTCGGCAGTTCCCGGCGCGTGAATGCGGCGCCACTATGGAGTAGTGCATGACCAGAAGAACGCTTTTTTCCCTTTCCCTCATCCTGTGCTGCCTGCTGGCGGCCTGCAAAGGCGACGACAAGGCCGGCCAGGCGGACATGCGCCTGCCTGTCTCAGTAGTGGACGTGACCGCTGCGGACGCGCCCTGGCCGGCGGAATACCAGGCTCAGGCGGCGGGTTCGCGCGCCGTTGAGGTGCGCGCGCGGGTGCAGGGCATCATTGAAAAACGGCTCTATGAGGAAGGCGACTTTGTGAAGGAAGGGCAGCTGCTCTTCCAGATCGAGCGCGACCAGTACGAAGCCCAGATGCAGCAGGCTCAGGCCCAGTTCACCAATGCCGAGCGCGAGTGGCGGCGCATCCGCCCCCTGTACGAGAAGAACGCCGTTTCGCAGAAAGACCGCGACAACGCCCGCGCCTCTTACGACAGCGCCCGCGCGGCCCTGCGTCAGGCCAAGATCAATCTGGATTACTGCCAGGTGACGGCCCCTGTTTCCGGCTACAGCAGCAAGGAAAATGTCACCCCCGGCAACCTGGTGAGCAACAATTCCCTGCTCACCCATGTGAACCAGACCGATCCCATGTACATTGATTTTTCCATCCCCGCGCCCGAACGCATGACCAGGCAGAACCTGGCCGCGCAGGGGCGGCTGCGCTTCCCCGAAGGCAACCGCTACAAGGCGCAGCTGCGCCTGCTGGACGGCAGCCTGCACCAGGGCGAGGGCGAGGTAACTTTTATCGACAGCCAGGTGCAGCCCGGCACCGGCGTCATCAAAGCGCGCGCGGTCTTCCCCAATGCGGACCGCAGCATTATGCCCGGCCAGTATGTGCGCTTGTATGTGGAGGGGGACGTGCTGCCCAACGCCGTGCTCATTCCCCAGAAGTGCGTGCTGCTTACCCAGAAGGGCTCCATGGTCATGGGTGTGGATAAGGACGACGCGGTGTACGCCATCCCCGTTACGGTGGGCGTGGCCGTGGGCGACAAATACCTGGTGCTGGAGGGCCTCAAGGGGGGCGAACGCATCATCAGCGAAGGCATCATCAAGGCCCGCCCCGGGGCCAAGGTGCGCGTGCAGCAGGGGGGCGGCCAGAAAGCGCCCCAGGAAGCCGCGCCCAAGAAGTAGGTAGTTTATGGCTGTTTCCACCAAGCCCAATTTCTTTTTGCGCAGGCCGGTTCTTTCGGCGGTCATTTCCATCGTCATCACCCTGGTGGGCGCGCTGGCCATGAAGGCCCTGCCCATTGCCCAGTATCCTGATCTGGTGCCGCCTACGGTCAACGTATCGGCCTCCTATCCCGGCGCTTCGGCCGAGACCATCGCCTCCACGGTGCTGGCCCCGCTGGAAGTGAGCATCAACGGCGTGGAAAACATGCTCTACATGACCTCCACGGCCGCTTCCGGCTCCGGCTCCGGCAGCATCAACGTCTATTTTTCCCTGGGGTCCAATCCGGACATGGCCCTGGTCAACGTTAACAATAAGGTTAACCTGGCCCAGACCACCCTGCCGGAAGAAGTGCGCCGCCAGGGCGTGAGCGTGGTCAAGCGCTCCCCGGCCATGCTCCAGGCTTTTGCCTTCTTTTCGCCCGACGGCCGCTACGACCAGATCTACATCCACAACTGGATGCAGATCAACGTTGTGGACGAGCTCAAGCGCGTGGAAGGCGTGGGCGATTGCTCCGTCTTCGGGTCCATGGACTACGCCATGCGCGTCTGGCTCCAGCCGGACAAGCTGGCCAAGTACGGCGTTTCCATCAACGAGGTCAAAGCGGCCATCCAGGAGCAGAACTCCCAGTACGCGCCCGGCCGCCTGGGCGATATGCCCACCAGCGAAGACACCCAGCTGGGCTGGCAGATCGACACCCAGGGCCGCCTGGTCACGCCTGAGGAATTCGGCCAGATCGTCATCCGCACCGGGTCGGACAGCGCCATGCTGCGCCTGAAGGATGTGGCCCGCATTGAGATGGGCGGCAAGGATTACAGCGTCAGCTCCACCTACAACGGCATGGTGGCCCGCATGGGCGCGGTGTATCTGCTGCCCGGTGCCAACGCCATCGCCACGGGCGAGCGCGTCAAGGCCCGCCTGGCCGAGATAGCGCGCACCATGCCCGACGGCATGGAATATAAGATCGTTGTGGATACCAACGACTTCGTCCTTGAGTCCATCAAGGAGGTGCTCTCCACGTTGGTGGAAGCCATGATCCTGGTGGTCATCGTGGTCTACGTCTTCCTGCAGAACTGGCGGGCCACGCTCATCCCCTGCATTGCCGTGCCCGTGTCCATCATCGGCACCTTTGCGGGCCTCTACGCCTTCGGCTACACCATCAATACGCTGACCCTCTTCGCCATGGTGCTGGCCATCGGCATTGTGGTGGACGACGCCATCGTGGTGCTCGAAAACGTGGAACGCATCATGAGCACGGAGCATCTGCCGCCCAAGGAGGCCACGGCCAAGGCCATGAACGAGGTGACGGCCCCGGTCATCGCCATCGTGCTGGTGCTCTGCGCCGTGTTCATCCCGGTATCCTTCATGGGCGGTCTGGCCGGGCAGATGTACAAGCAGTTTGCCATCACCATTTCGGTCTCGGTGGTGCTCTCCGGCATTGTGGCCTTGACCCTTACCCCGGCCCTCTGCGCCCTGCTGCTCAAGCCCCACGGGCACGATTACAAGCCTTTCCGCGCTTTTATCTGGTTCAACTACGCCTTTGGGCGGGTCACCCGCCGCTACGTCAACATCGTCCGCTTCATTAAAAGCTCCACGTTGCGGGCCCTGCTGCTCTGCGCCGTCATGGTCGCCTTTACGGCCTGGCTTTTCCGCGTGGTGCCCGGCGGCCTGGTGCCCAACGAAGACCAGGGCTATATGCTGGGCATGTACATCCTGGACGACGGCGCGGCCCTGCCCCGCACCCAGAAGGTAGGCGCAGTGCTTACCGACTTTCTGACCAAACAGCCTGCTGTGGAGGCCATGTCCAACATCAACGGTCTGGACATCACCTCCATTTCCGTCAAAAGCAATTACGGCACCTTCTTCGCCAAGCTCAAACCCTGGGAAGAACGCACGGGGCCGGGCATGTCCGCCGACGACGTCACGGGCAAGGTCATGGCCGTGACCATGATGCAGCCTGAGGCCGTGGTGCTGGGCTTTACCCCGCCGCCCATCAGCGGCATGAGCACCACCGGCGGCTTTGAAGGCTATGTGCAGATGCGCGGCACCGGCAGCCTCAAAGATATGGAGGCGGTGACCAACAAGCTGGTGGCCGAGGCCACGGCCAAAAAGCCCGACGGCACGCCCAAATATCCGGCCATCGGCATGGTGCGCAACCTCTTTTCCACTGGTTCTCCCCAGCTCTACGCCAACCTGGACCGCGAACGCTGCAAGGATATGGGCATCAGCATTGCCGACGTCTTCACGGCCATGGGCGGCACCTTTGGCGGAGCCTACGTCAACGACTTCAACTACATGGGCCGCACGTTCCAGGTGCGTCTGCAGTCCGAATCCAACTACCGCGACCTGCCTGAAGACCTTGGCGACGTCTTTGTGCCCAACAATAAAGGGGAAATGGTGCCCCTTACGGCCGTCATGACCCTGGAGCGCCGCACGGCCCCCCAGGTGGTGGAGCGTTACAACGTCTTCCCCGCCGCCCACATCATGGGTTCGCCCGCCGAGGGGTATTCCTCCGGCCAGGCCATCGGGGACATGGAAAAAGCCGCGGCCGTCGTGCTGAATACAGACTATCAGCTGGGCTGGGTGGGCTCGGCCCTGCAGGAAAAACTGGCCAGCGCCGACACCACCACCATCTTTGTGTTGGCCCTGGTCATGGTCTTCCTGATCCTGGCCGCCCAGTACGAATCCTGGTCTCTGCCCCTGTCCGTGCTCACGGCCGTGCCTTTCGGCGTGTTCGGCGCGCTGCTGGCCACCTGGGCGCGGGGCCTTTCCAACGACGTTTACTTCCAGGTGGCCCTGGTCACCCTTATCGGCCTGGCGGCCAAAAACGCCATCCTGATCGTGGAGTTCGCCGTAGAGGCCTGGCGCGCGGGCCGCAGCCTGGACGCCGCCGCCGTGCACGCCTCCAAGCTGCGCTTCCGGCCTATTGTCATGACCTCATTGGCCTTCATTCTGGGCTGCGTGCCCCTGGCCATCAGTTCCGGCGCGGGCGCCAACAGCCGTCACGCCATCGGCACGGCGGTCATCGGCGGCATGCTGGTGGCCACCTGCATCGCTACGCTGTTCATCCCCTTCTTCTTCAAGCTGATCATGCAGATCTCGCTGAAAATTCAGGGCAAGACTGATCCCCACGCCGGCCAGAACGGCGCGGGGGACGAACAGGAGGAAATATGAGCGCTCTCCGTCCCGCCCGCGTCCCGGCCTTGGTGCTGGCGCTGGCCTGCATCACGCTGTTGGCGGGCTGCTCTCTGGCGCCGCATTACGAGCGTCCGGACCAGACCCTGCCGACCCAGTGGCGCAGCGTGGACTTGGGCTCCGCCCCGCTGCATACGGATTGGTGGACCCGCTTTAACGACCCCGTGCTGACTGCCCTGGTGGATGAGGCCCTTAAAAACAATCAGGATCTTGCCCAATCCCTGGCCAACATAGATTCCGCCGCCGCCCAGGTGGGCGTGGCCACGGCCGGGCTTATGCCCCAGGTTTCGGGCGCGGGCGGGGCCAAATCCGCCAGCCTTTCGGAGCGCTCGGTCAATACCGGCTCCTATGAGGCCAAGGGCCTTACCCGCTCCTACACCGATTACCAGGGCTCGCTCAACGCCTCCTGGGAGCTGGACTTCTGGGGCAAGCTGCGCAACCGGCGCACCATGCTGGGCGACGTGCTCATGAACACGGTCATCGGGCACGAGGCCAAGCGCCTCTCCGTGGCCGGAGAAACCGCCCAGGCCTACTTCGCCCTCCTGACTTTGGACATGCAGCTGGATACGGCCCGCCGCACCCTCAAAACGCGCGAAGACGCCTTCACTATCTACACCAGCCGCTACAAGCAGGGCGACATTACCGAGCTGGACTGGCAGCGCGCCCGGGCTGAGGTGGAAACCGCCCGCGCCCAGGAGCACACCAGCACCGTGGCCGTGGATAAGGCCGAGGCCGCCTTGGCCGTGCTGCTGGGCCGCTCCCCCCGCGACATCATGGAGAGCGCCATGGTCCGCGGCCAGGCCATCGGCATGCTGCCTGCCCCGCCCGTGCTGCCGGCAGGCCTGCCTTCCGACCTGCTGGAACGCCGCCCGGACATCCGCGCCGCCGAGTTCCTGATTATGGCCAACAACGCCAATATCGGCGTGGCCCGCGCCCAGTTCTTCCCCTCCATTTCCCTTACGGGCATGCTGGGCACGGTCAGCTCCTCAGTGGGCAGCCTGTTCGGCGGTCCGGCAGGCGTCTGGAGCTACGGCGTCTCCGGCAGCGTGCCCCTGCTGGACTTCGGCAACAACTGGTACAACCTCAAAGACGCGGAAGCCAAAAAACGCGCCGCCATTGCCGAATACCGCAAGGCCGTGCAGAACGCCTTTGCGGATATCCGCACTTCCCTCACGGCCCAGCGCGAGGCCGACGCCATCGTGCGCAGCATGCAGATCCAGGTGGAAAGCCTGCGCCGCTCCACCCAGATTGCCCGCCTGCAGTACGACAACGGCTATACGGATTACCTGACCGTGCTGGACGCCGAGCGCCAGCTCTTCGCCGCCGAGCTGCAACTGGCCGAAGCCCTGCGCGACCGCCTGGACAGCGTGGTGAGCGTGTGCATGGCCCTGGGCGGCGGCTGGCAGGATTCCGGCGCGCGTCCCGGCTTCCCCGTGACGGATGCCGAGACTCTGGTGCAGGAACAACAGGCCAAGCCGGCCCCGGCCGCGACGCCCGCGGCGGTTCCGGCCGCCAAGGCGGAGTAGGGCAGAACCGGAAGGTTTTGTTAAAAGGTTTTGTTTTTTGTGGGGGGAAGGAAACTTTTGTGAACAAAAGTTTCCTTCCCCCCACGCCCCCCATCCTTCAAAAAACTTTTCTCCTTTCAGAGAGCGTGCCGGGCGTACCTTGGCCGTGAGGCCGTTGCCGGCTCCGGCAAGGTTCATGGGGGGGCAGCCGCCCTCTCGATCCTCAAGCCCATTTGAGCCTCCTGGGCTCCGGCAAGGTTCATGGGGGGCAGCCGTCCTCCCAGAAAAGCGGGCCCCAGGGAAGCTCGGCCGCAGCCGCTCCCCCGGAAGTGGAGCCCCAGGCGAGGCTGCCCTGCGCTCCAGATCCGGGCGCGTTGGCCACTTGACAGAAGGGGCGCTTTTGCCTATTGCTGTTGTTCTGCGCAGTTGGCGCAGTGTGGGGAAGTAGCTCAGCTGGGAGAGCATCGCCTTCGCAAGGCGGGGGTCGAGGGTTCAAATCCCTTCTTCTCCACCAAATTTCAAGGGGTTACGGGTTATGCCGTGGCCCCTTTTTTGTTTTGAGAAAACGGGGTTGCACGGGTCTACACCAAAGACCGGGGCAGGCGCTTTCAGCGGGCCCTCCAGCGCGGCCTCCCGGACTGTCGCCAGGGCGTCCGCATCCGTTCAGGGCGGACATTTTGGGGTACAGAAAAAGCCCCCTGCCGACATGTATTCCGGCGGGGGGCTTTTTGTATGGGGGGGCAGGCCGCCCCCCATTTGGCCAAAAGGTTATGTACGCGCGGGCTTATTCCTCGGCCAGGGCGCGCACGGGTTCGCCGTAGGCGTCCTTCACCGTGGTCTTGATGCCCATCAGCTCGTTCCAGCGGCGGAAGGTGCCTACAAAAACGAAGATCATCAGCACCATGACCAGGCAGGCCAGGGAGGCCAGCAGGTACTTGCCGTTGGGGATGTAGTCGCCCGTCACCTGCAGGTAGCCGGCCCAGAAGGTCACCGCGGCCATAAACACGCCGGGGATGGCCGTAATAAGGCAGAGCTTGCCCCTGTTCATGCGCAGCAGCATGGTGGTGCTCACAATAAGGGCGCAGGCGGCCAGCAGCTGGTTGCTCATGCCAAAGAGCGGCCAGATGCTGCTGATGTTGCCGGTGTAGACCAGGTAGCCCCACATGGAGGTGAAGAGCAGGCTGGTGATGACCACGCCGGGGGCCCAGTTCTTGTCGCCAAAGGGGGCGTAGACCTTGCCCAGCATCTCCTGCAGGAAGAAGCGGCCCACGCGCGTGCCGGCGTCGATGGCGGTCAGGATGAACACGGCCTCAAACATGACGGCAAAGTTGTACCAGTAGGCCATCAGGCTATCCATAAACGGCAGTTTGTGGAAAATGTGGGCCATGCCCACGGCCAGAGAAACGGCACCGCCGGGGCGGGCGTGCAGGTTCAGGCCGATCTTTTCCTCAAAAAAGCCCAGGTCCACGGTATTGAGCGCGGGGTGCGCGGCCACCAGGGCGTCAAACTTGGCCGGGGTGGCGTTAATGGCAAAATAGTCGCCCGGCATGAGCGTGCAGGCGGCAATAAGGGCCATCATGGCCACAAAGCCTTCCGTCAGCATGGCGCCGTAGCCCACAAACAGGATGTCCCGCTCGCTGGCGATCATCTTGGGCGTGGTGCCCGTGCCGATGATGGCGTGGAAGCCCGAAACGGCCCCGCAGGCAATGGTAATGAAAATAAAGGGCAGCACAGGCCCGCCGATGACGGGGCCGCCGCCGTTGATGAAGGGCGTGATGGTGGGCATAAGCAGGGTGGGCCGCACAAAGATGATGCCCAGAGTCAGCATGAGGATGGTGCCGATTTTCAGATAGGTGGAGAGGTAGTCGCGCGGCACCAGCAAAAACCACACCGGCAGCACAGAGGCGATGAAGCCGTACACGGCAATGGCAATGGCCACGGTGTTGCGGTTCCAGTCAAAGGCCCAGCCCAGCACGTCCTGCTTCATGAGGTCGTGCCCGCTCAGAATGCCGATGACCAGCAACGCCACGCCCACCACGCTGGCCAGGATGACGCTGTTCTGCCTGTAGCGCATGATCAGGCCCATGAGCATGGCGATGGGCATGGTGATGACCACGATGAACAACGACCACGGCGCGTTGTGCATAGCGCTGATGCAGGCCAGCGAAAGGCCCGCCAGGGTCAGAATCAGAATGCAGAGCACGGCGATGCCGGCCACTGTGCCCGTTACCGGGCCCACCTCGCGCGTGGCGATGGCCGCCAGGCTCTGGCCCTTATGCCGCACAGAGGCGAACAGCACCACCATATCGTGCACGGCCCCGCCCAGCACGCAGCCGATAAGAATCCAGAGCGCGCCCGGCAGATAGCCGAACTGCGCCGCCAGCACCGGCCCCACCAGCGGCCCGGCGGCGGCAATGGCCGCAAAATGGTGCCCGTAGAGCACAAATTCATTGGTTTTTACATAGTCGTGCCCATCGGCAAAGCGCACGGCCGGGGTCGGGCGGCTGCCGTCCAGCCGCAGCACTTTGTTGGCGATAAAAATGCCGTAAAACCGGTAAGCGATGGCAAAGACGCACAATGCCGCAAAGACCAGCGTCAGGGCATTGATATGTTCTAACGATTCCATCACGGTTTCTCCCGTCAGAAATGTTCGTAAGGCACAGGGGGCGGTCACGCGCCTTGCGGCCGCGGCCGCGGCAACAACCAGCTGCTGACGATGGTCGGTATGACTTCTGACAACCTCCTTAAGGCAACGAGTTCCGCTCTCACAAGGCATTGCGTAACAAAATCCGTTTTGCCTGCTTGTTCAATCAGGCACATGGCCTTTGCCTACACCTAATAAGTATCAGTGTCCAGAATTGCGCATCGGCCCCACGCCTTGTTTTGCGGACGCGGCCGTGCCCCCTGGGGGGAAGCGCGCGGATTCGTTGACGCATTGCGGCGCAAAAAGTTTCGGCCGCGCAAAAATTGCGCGCAGGGCCGTATGGGCCGCCGTTGCCCCTTGCCATTGCCCCGGCGCAGGACTATGCTTGCACCGTAACCGGCTGGGGGAGCCCACACAAGGCTGAGAAAGGGTGATCGCGCCCTGACCCCTAGAACCGCGCAAAACGCGGTTCTGCACCTGACGCGGATAGTGCCGACGAAGGGAAGCTGGCCAACCTGCCAACCGCAGGTTTGTGCTCGCCCGCAGCCGTAATGGTCTGACGGGCGCTTTTTTTTGCCCCGCAGCGGGGGCGTCCGCCGTTCCGTTACCCACCAACCTGTAGCGTCTGGAGGCGTAGTATGGACATCCAGGTCAACGGCGCGACCGAGCCCCACCCGGAAGGGTGCAGCGTGGCCGAGGTGCTCGCCGCGCGCGGGCACGACCCCGCGGCCGTGGTTGTGGAGCGCAACGGGCAGATCCTGCCCCGCGAGCGCTTCGCCCAAACCCCCCTCGCGGCCGGGGACCGTCTGGAAATTGTGCAGTTCGTGGGCGGCGGTTAGGGCATTTCAACTTTGAATGCCCTGGCCGCTGCGAGCAGACGCCCGCTGTGGAGGCGTAAGCGCAATTCATTGCGCTGTTAAGCGCCAAAATGAGCGGCCTTAAACTTTGAGAATGTCTGTTCTCAAAGTGAATCTGCCCTAAGGCCGCGCCTCGGCCTTGGAGCCTCTGCAGAGCCCACGATTCCGCAACCCTTTCACAGACGGAGCAACATTATGGAAGATTCTTTTGTCATCAACGGCGTGGCCCTCAAAAGCCGTCTCTTCATCGGCACCGGCAAATACGGGGCGGATAGCCTTATTCCTGAAGTGGCCGCCGCCAGCGGCGCGGAAGTTATCACCGTGGCCATGCGCCGGGTGGACCGCCAGGAACCCGCAGACCCGGCCCGCCAGGGCGTTATGGCCCACATTCCCAAGGGGCTGCGCCTGCTGCCCAATACCTCCGGCGCGCGCACGGCCGAAGAAGCCGTGCGCCTGGCCCGTCTGGCCCGCGCCGCCGGCTGCGGCGACTGGATCAAAATTGAAGTCATCGCCGATACCCGCCACCTGCTCCCCGATGGCTACGAAACCGCCAAGGCCACGGAAATCCTCGCCAAAGAAGGCTTTACCGTGCTGCCCTACATCAACCCGGATATCTATGTGGCCCGCGCCTGCGTCAGCGCCGGGGCCAGCGCCGTCATGCCCCTGGGCGCGCCCATCGGCACCAACCGCGGCCTGCGCACCAAGGAGATGATCGCCATCCTTATTGATGAACTGGACCTGCCCATTATCGTGGACGCGGGCATCGGCCGCCCCTCCCAGGCCTGCGAGGCTATGGAAATGGGCGCGGCCGCCTGCCTGGTCAATACGGCCATTGCCTCGGCCGAAGCCCCGGTGCGCATGGCCGCGGCCTTCGGCGCGGCTGTCAGGGCCGGGCGCGAGGCCTGGCTGGCCGGACCCGGCGCGGTGCGCGCCAGGGCTGAAGGGGCGGAGGCCTCCTCCCCGCTGACCGGCTTTTTGCGGTAGGGGAAAGGCCGCCCCGGCGGCCAGGGGCTTCTTCTCCCACCCCCGGCCCCCGCAGCGGGCTTGTCCGTCCCCGGCGGCCCTGCGCGGCGGCTGCCCCCGACACGGGGTTTCCCCCGGCCTGGGCGCGAAAAACGCCGCACGAAACCGCCGCACTACAAAAAGGAAAACAGAAAAAAATACAGGTGCCCTATGGAAACCTTTGAGGAATATCTGCAACAATGGCCGGCAGAGCGCCGCAGCGCGGGCGCGGCCCGCGCTGCGGGCGACGCCGTGCTGGCCGTGCTGGAGAAGGAAACCCTCTCCCCGGCCGATTTTCTGACCCTGCTTTCTCCCGCGGCTCAGCCCCATCTGGAGGCCATGGCCCGCCGCGCGCACGCCCTTACCCAGCGCTACTTCGGCCGCGCGGTCAACATCTTCACGCCCCTGTACATCTCGGACGTCTGCACCAACCAGTGCCGCTACTGCGGCTTCAACGCCAAGAACAAACAGCCCCGCCGCCACCTCAGCGTGGACGAGGCCTGCGCCGAGGCTTGCGCCATTGCAGACAGGGGCTTCCAGCACATTCTGCTGCTCACGGGGGACGCCCGCAAGCTCTCCTCGCCGGAATACATCGCCGCCGTGGCCCGGCGCATCAAGCCGCGCTTTGCCTCTGTGGGCATTGAGGTCTATTCCCTCACTACGGAGGAATACGCCCTTATGGCCGCCTCTGGCGTGGAAAGCATGACCATGTTTCAGGAGACGTATAATACGGAGCTCTACGCCTGGCTGCACCCCGTGGGCCCCAAGCACGACTATTCCTTCCGCCTCAACGCGCCCCAGCGCGCGGCCGAAGGCGGCATCCGCTGTCTGGGCTTGGGCGCGCTGCTGGGGCTGGAATCCTTTGAGCAGGACGCCTTTGCCACGGGCCTGCACGCCTGGTGGCTGCAGCGCCGCTACCCCGGCGTGGACATGAGCGTCTCCATCCCTCGCATCTGCCCCCACGAAGGCAGCTTTGAGGTGCAGCACGCCGTGGACGACCGCAGCCTGGTGCAGTACGTCACGGCCCTGCGCTGCTTCCTGCCCCGCGCGGGCATCACCTGCTCCAGCCGGGAGAGCGCCTTTATGCGCGACCACCTGGTGCCCCTGGGCGTCACCCGCGTGTCCGCCGGGGTCTCCACTGCCGTGGGCGGCCGCGCCACAGCGGACCTGCACAACCCCGGCCAGTTTGAGATCACCGACCACCGCAGCCTGGAAGAAATGATGGCCTCCCTTACGGGCCTGGGTTACCAGCCCGTGCTCAAGGATTGGGAGCATCCCGTAGCCGTCTAGAGCAGGTTACCTTTGAGAATAGGCGTTCTCAAAGTTTAGGGCACGCTCGTTTCGGCGCTTGCCAGCGCAAATAAATTGCGCTTACACCTCAACAGATGGCGTCTGCTCACGCAGCCGCCAGGGCATTTCAATTTTGAAATGCCCTAACCCGTTTGAGCGGCGCGGACCGCGGGGGGACTCCTTCCCGCGGCCGCCCGCGGCAGGAAACAATCGTATGCCCAATCTGCTGCACCAAGGCCTGGAACGCTATTTTACCCCGGAGCAGCGCGTCCGGCTTGCCGCCGCCCGCGTGGGCGTGGCCGGGGCCGGGGGCCTTGGCTCCAACGCCGCCCTCATGCTGGCCCGCTGCGGCCTGGGCCACCTGCTGCTGGTGGACCACGACCTGGTGGAGGCCTCCAACCTCAACCGCCAGCAGTACTGGCCCCGCCATGTGGGCCGCCCCAAGGTGGAGGCCCTGGCCGAACTGCTGCGCGAACTCAACCCCGATCTGGACGTCCGGACCCGGCAGGAGCGCCTGACGGCCGACAACCTGCCCGAAATGCTTCCCGCCTGCCCTATCTGGGTGGAGGCTCTGGACGGCCCGGACGACAAAAGCCTGCTGGTGGAGCAGGCTTTGCTCAGCGGCCGCCGTGTGGCCAGCGCCTCCGGCATGGGCGGCTACGGCGGCGCGCCCATGGGCCGCCGCACGCTGGGCAATCTGGTTCTGGTGGGTGACTTCACTACCGATATTCTTATGGCCCCGCCCCTGGCCCCCCGCGTAACCGAGGCCGCCGCCCTGCTGGCCGACGCCGTGCTCCAGATGCTGCTGGATGGGGAGGAGTAAGGCGCGGCGGGAAGGCAGCGCCAGACCCCGGCCCAGCCCGATCCGGCCGGGGCGGCGGACGGCCGGTGGCGGCCTCAGAACCGCGTCAGGTCCGGATCCGGAGCCCGCAGAAAAGCCGCCCGCTGTGGAGGCGTAAGCGCAATTTATTTGCGCTGTTAAGCGCCGAAACGAGCGTGTCGTAAACTTTAAGAATGCATATTCTCAAAGGTGATCTGCTCTAGTCTTTGTTGTGGGGGGGGCGCGGCCAGGGCCACAGCAGGGGGCACGGTGGCGGCCTCTGCGGGCAGAGCGTCGGCGGGGGCGGTGTCGTCAGGGGCCTTTTTTTGCGTGTCCTTCCGGGCCTCCTTCAGGGGGGCGGCCCATGCCATGCGCGTGACCGACCCTCCGCCCCTATTCGTCGCCCACCTTGAGGGCCGCCAGGAAGGCCTCCTGCGGCAGCTCCACATTGCCCATGCGCTTCATGCGCTTTTTGCCTTCTTTTTGTTTTTCCAGCAGCTTGCGCTTACGGGTGATGTCGCCGCCGTAGCACTTGGCGGTCACGTCCTTGCGGAAGGCCGAGACGGTTTCGCGGGCAATGATTTTCTGACCGATGGCGGCCTGAATGGCCACCTGAAAGAGCTGGCGGGGGATGCTGCGCTTGAGCTTGAGGGCCAGGGCGCGGCCGTAGGGGTAGGCGCGGTCGCGGTGAACAATGACGGCCAGGGCGTCCACGGGGTCGCCGTTGAGCAGGATGTCCAGGCGCACCAGGTCCGCGGTGCGGTAGTCCAGGGGGTGATAGTCCATGGAGGCATAGCCCTTGGTGGCGGATTTGAGCCGGTCAAAAAAGTCGTAGACAATTTCGGCAAAGGGCAGCTCGTAGGTGATGATGACGCGGTTGGCGGCCAGGTAGTGCAGGTTTTTCTGAATGCCGCGCTTTTCTTCGCAGAGCTTCATCACATTGCCCACGTATTCGTTGGGCACATGGATGTCCATGTTCACATAGGGCTCATACAGGGCGTGGATTTTGGTGGGGTCCGGCAGGCGGCTGGGGTTGTCGATTTCCAGGGTTCTGCCGTCGCTGGTTTCCACCTTGTAGATGACCGAAGGGGCTGTGGCGATGAGGCTGACCTCAAATTCCCGCTCCAGGCGCTCCTGGATGATCTCCATATGCAGCAGGCCCAGGAAGCCGCAGCGGAAGCCGAAGCCCAGGGCCTGGGAGGTCTCCGGCTCAAAGGTGAAGGCGGCGTCGTTGAGCTGCAGCTTTTCCAGCGCGGCCTTGAGGTTCTCGTAGTCTTCGGAATCGGTGGGGTAGAGCCCGCAGAAGACCATGGGCTTCACGTCTTTGAAGCCGGGCACGGGCGTTGCGGCCGGGTTTGCGGCCAGGGTAATGGTGTCGCCCACCCTGGCGTCGCCCAGGGCCTTGATGGAGCCGCACATAAAGCCCACCTCGCCCGCCTGCAGCTGGGGCACGTCCTTGGCTTCGGGCGAGAATACGCCCAGGCGCAGCACCTCGTATTCCTTGCCCGTGCTCATAAGGCGCACCACGTCGCCCACGCGCACGCGGCCGTCCATAACCCGGAAGAGCACTACCACGCCCTGGTAGCTGTCGTACCAGGAATCGAAAATCAGGGCTTTGAGGGGGGCCTCTGGGTCTCCTTCGGGCGGGGGCAGCCGGCGGACAATGGCCTCCAGCACCTGGTCCACGCCCTGCCCGGTCTTGGCGGAAACGGCCAGGGCCTCGGAGCAGTCGAGCCCGATGCTTTCTTCAATCTCGGCCTTGACGCGCTCCACGTCCGAGCTGGGCAGGTCGATTTTGTTCAGCACGGGGATGATTTCGTGGTCGTGGTCCAGAGCCAGGTAGACGTTGGCCAGGGTCTGCGCCTCCACGCCCTGGGTGGCGTCCACCACCAGCAGCGCGCCTTCGCAGGCCGCCAGGGAGCGCGAGACCTCATAGTTGAAGTCCACATGGCCGGGCGTGTCAATGAGGTTGAGCTCATAGGTGCGGCCGTCCGCGGCAGAGTAGGGTATGCGCACGGTCTGGGCTTTGATGGTGATGCCGCGCTCCCGCTCCAGGTCCATTTTGTCCAGGTACTGCTGGCGGGCCTCGCGCTGGCTGACCACCTGGGTCAGCTCCAGGATGCGGTCGGCCAGGGTGGATTTGCCGTGGTCGATGTGGGCGATGATGCAAAAATTACGGATATGGTCCTGTTTGGGCATGGCGGGTTCCTGCTGCCTTGGGGTGGCGCGCTTGCGGCCGGAGCGCTCTGGAGCAGAATTGTATAACCAAAATCGGCGCGGAAGTCCACGGATGCGGACGGGGCCGCTGCGGGGACGGCGCGGAAAAACGGGGGCCTGGGCCAAAGCCGGGGGCGCGCGCTTTCTGACCGCTCGCGTGCTGCCCGCGCCGTAAAAAAGGCATAACAAAGGGCGACCCCGAAGGGCCGCCCCTGAAGGCGATGCCGGGCCCGGCCCTACGCGTAGGGGTTGGCGTACAGCAGGATGAAGCTGATGACCAGGGCGTAAATGGCCAGGGATTCGATGAAGGCGAAGGCCAGGATCATGGTGCCGGTGATTTTGCCGCTCACGTCAGGGTTGCGGGCCACGCCTTCGCAGGCGCCTTTGAGGCCCAGGCCCATGCCGATGCCGCAGCCGAAGGCGGCGATGCCGATGCCGAGGGCGGCGGCCAGGCAGGTGTAGCCCAGGGCGGCGGCGTCAAGGCTGCTGGCGGCGAAGGACATGCTGGCCATGCCCATCAGGACCACGGTGTTGAGGGCGATCATCAGAAGTTTGCGCATGAGACACTCTCCTTGCACTGTTGTATAGTTGGGTCGTAATGACCATTCCCGGCAGATTCAGGCCGCCAAGGCGGCGCGGCGGCCCCTTTTGCGGGGGCCGCAAGGCTCCTAGTGTTCGGGGGCTTCCAGAGCGCCCTTGATGTAGAACATGGTCAGCATAAAGAACACAAAGGCCTGCATGAGCTCGCCCAGCAGGAACAGCGCATAGGTGGGCAGGGTGCCCAGGATGGGCGCCATGACAAAGAAGAGAATCAGCACGATTTCCTCGCCCCGCAGGTTGCCGAAAAGACGGAGGGAGAGAGAGATGGGCCGGGAAAGGTGCGAAACGATTTCCAGCGGAAGCATGAGCGGAATGAGAAACTTGGAAGGCCCGGTAAAGTGATGGATGTAGTGGGCTTTCCAGCGGATGAGGCCCACGGCGTTGTAGAACACCAGCACAAAAAGGGCCATACATACAGTGGTGTTGAGGTTGGCCGTGGGCGAGTCAAAGCCCGGCACCAGGCCGATAAGGTTCATGGAGAGGATGTAGATGAACATGCCCACGAGCAGGCCCACATATTTGCGGCCGTTTTCGCCCATGGTATAGATGATGAATTCCTCCAGGCTGTTGACCAGAGCTTCAAAAAAGTTCTGCAGCCCGCCGGGCACCAGGGTCAGGCGGCGGCGCATGATCCAGGCCAGGGTAAAAAGAATGGCCATACAGACCCAGGAATAGAAGACGTGCTTGAATTCCACCACCTGCCCGCCGAGGGTGACGTTGTCCAGACCCACAAACGTGGAGAGCAGTACCGGATGCGGCAAACCACCTGCCATGAGCCATGCCTCCTGTGCCTAGGCGCTGTGCGCCGGTTGCTGTGTGGCCCTGAGGGCCGTTCCCCAGATCAAACGAAAAATCTTTGTGCGGGAGCCGTGGGGCCGTTCCGCGAAAAAAAACTTGTCCGCGCCGCGTTCAGCGGGCCGGGCCCTGGGCGCGGGCGGCCAGAGCGTAGCTGATCAGGGCGCAGGCACAAGCCGCGGCCATGCCGCCCAGCAGGGCCAGGGGAGGTGCGGCCCCGTACACCAGCGCGGCATACAGAATTGCGGCCACCACGGCCAGCCGCCCCAGCCAGCGCACGATGACGATGCGCAGAAAGGCCGTGCTGTAATCGCCCAGGCCGCGACGCAGAAAAAACCGCGCCAAGCACCAGAACGTCCAGGCCATGACGGCCAGCCCGACCCCGAACCAGAAAACCCAGGGGGTGACGGAAAAGAGCAGCCCCCCGCCCAGCAGCGCCAGCGCCGTGAGCAAAATTTCGTTGCGCAACAGGGCTCGCACGGCCGGGTGATCTATGCCGCGCCGCCATAACCAGGCGTCAATGCCGTGGAACATCCGTTGCACCCTGTTCATCCTGCCCGGCATGCGCCGGTTGCCGTTGCGCCGCGGTGCGGCCGCCTTCCGCGTTGCGCTGCGTCAGGCCGTCCTGCTCTGCAGCCGCCTGGCGCACACCCTTAGGGCCCGCAGCCGTTGGGGCGGCGTCCGTCGGGCTCGCAGCCGCCAAGTCCACGCCTGTCTGCTCCGCAGCCGCCTGGCGCACCCCCGCCGGACTTGCAGCCTTGGGGGTCGCGGGTTTGGAGTTCGCAGCCTTGGGGGCCGCCTTCGCCTGGGGCCCTTGCGCTTTCGTCGCCCCTGCCGCAGGGGGCTGGCCCACAGCGGCCCGGCGCGCGGCGTCCTGGGCCTCAATTTTACGCAGCAGGGCGCGCGTATCGCGGTAAACGTTCAAAAAGCCCGCGCCGATGCCCACCACCAGAAAAATCAGTTTGCACCAGGGGCTGGTGCCCAGCCAGCGGTCAAGCCCGTAGCCGATGGCAAAGCCCACTGCCGGACCGCTTACCAGGTGCAGGCCAATGACCCCCGTGTTGGCCATGGCCTCCAGGCCGCTCTGCTGTTGCTTGAGAAAATCCTTAAACCACATGCGGCCTCCGGACGCGCCCGGCGGAACCACCGTGTACGCCCAACGCTGTTCAAATTATCACAGGCTTCTTGGCGCGTCAATGACTTTGGCCGGAAAAGCCCGCCATCCTTCCCGCATTTTTTTGTGGGCGGGCGCCAAGGCGGCGGGGTCTGCGGTTTCCCATTTTTGTCGTCTGCGCGTTGCCCTGGCCGTCATGCCGGCCGTCGTTGCGCCCGCTGCCCCGACCATCTGTTATCCGCTGCTCCGCCCGGCTCCCCGCCCGGCGTTCCGGCCAACGTTCCGGCCGGCCCCGGCGTGCGCCGTCTCCGCGGCGTCAGGGGCGCTGCCACAGGGCCAGGCATTCCACATGCGGCGTGTGGGGAAAAAGGTCCACGGCCGCCAGGCGCGCCAGGCGATAGTGGGGCTGCAGGGCCGCCGCGTCCCGCGCCAGGGTGGCGGCATTGCAGGAAATGTAGAGGATGCGCCGGGGCCGCAGGCGCAGCAGGGTCGTCAGCGCCGCCGGGGCCAGACCGGCCCGGGGCGGGTCCGCCAGCACTGCATCCGGCGCAATGTCCAGGGCCTGCGTCAGGCGCGCCGCATCCCCGGCCGCATAGCGGCAATGGGCCGCGCCCAAGCGGGCGGCGTTCTCCCGCGCCAGGGCCACGGCGCGCGGGTCCAGCTCCAGCCCGTACAGCCGGGAGAAGGCCGGGGCCAGTAACAGGCCCGGCGCGCCCACGCCGCAATAAAGGTCCAGCAGCTCTTCCCCGCCGTTGGGCAGCATCTCCTGCGCCGTGCGGGCCAGCAGCTGCGCCGCGCCCGTGTTGACCTGAAAGAACGAGGCCGCGTCCAGCGCAAAAAAGCGCCCCAGCAGGGGCAGATGGAGCCGGGCCGCCTCCGGCCGGGAACGGCCCGCTGCGTCCAGAACCTCCACCCGCCGTTCGCCCGCGGCAAAGGCGTCGGCGCTGGCGCGCTCTTCATGCACAAAGGCCGCCAGCTGGGGAAAGGCCGCCAGCAGCTCCCGCCCCAGGGCGCGCACGGCCGCTCGCGCCCTGGCGTCGCCGGGGCTGGTCAGGCAGAGCGCCCACCAGCGCGGGGTGCGCAGATCCGCCGCCAGGCCGCGCCGCAGGGTCAGAAAGCGCCAGAAGCCTTCGCCGGAAGCCTCCGCCCGGCGCGGGCGGCCTTTGCGGCCTGCGGGGCGCGCGTCCGCCGTGCGGGCCATTCCCTGGCCGCCGCGCTGTTCCGGCGCGATCCAGGCTTTGAGGCCGTTCGCGCGCGCCTGTTCCCGGACCAGCGCCTGCGTCAGATCCGCCATGCGCAGGGCTTCGGGCGGCAGCAGGGCACAGCCGGGCACGGGCGTCACCCGGCGGCCGCCGCGTTCCCGCAGGCCCAGCAGGGGCAGGCCCGCGGCGTCCGGGCCAAAGGCAAATTCCATCTTGTTGCGAAAGCGCGTCAGGGCGGGCGAGGGGGCCACGGGCCCCAGCAGGGCCTCCAGCGCGGCGCGGTCCAGACCGCCCACGCGCGTCAGGGCGTCCAGGGCCAGGGTACGCTTCCAGGTCAGCTGGCGTTCCATAGGCATGGCCTGCAAGGGGCAGCCGCCGCAGATTTCGCGGTGCGGGCAGAGGGGCGGCGCGGCGTCCGGGGCCTCGCGCAGCACCGCCGTGCAGGCGGCTTCCCAGAAGCGGGGGCGGCGGCGCAGCACGCGGGCGCGCACCCGCTGTCCCGGCAGGCCGCCGGCCACAAAGACCACGGCGCTGCCTTCCAGGCGGGCCACGCCCCGGCCATCGTGGCTCAGGCCGTGGATATCCAGGGTCAGGTCGTCGCTCATGCGTCGTCCGCCGATCCGGATTTGCGTGCGGCGTGCCGGTAGTGGGCCAGGCTTTCCGCCGCATCGTCCTCGCGCAGGAAGAGGCTCAGCAGCAGGGCCGCGGCCAGCGCGCCCATAAAGACGACGTCCGCCGCGGCGTAGCCGCCGGTGAAGTCGTGGGCGTAGCCCATGATGGGGTAGCCGGCGCAGCGCAGAATGATGAAGATGGATACGAACTTGTAGGAGGGCAGAAAGTTTTCGCTGCCGAAGTAGTAGGAGACCGCGGCGGGCAGCACTGTCCACAGGCCGCCGATGCAGGCCCCGAAGACCACGCTGAACACGGCGAGGTTGAGGATGGTGTGGGGCAGAAAGCCCATGCCCATGCTGGCGAGGCAGGTGAGCATGACCAGGCGCGAAGCCGCGAGCGGGGTGAGCCGGTCGCAGATCCAGCCCCAGAGGTATTTGCCCAGGGCCGCGAACAGGGCGGCGGCGCAGGCCAGAAGCATGGCGGGGTAGGGGGCCAGGCCCAGGTCGGCGAAGCGGGGCTTCATCTGGCTCATGACGGCGGATCCCACCATGAGGGCCAGGCCGAAGGCCAGGCCCATGCAGTAGGCCTTGGGCGCGTGCAGCATGGCGTGGAAGGAGGTGTCCGGCGCGAGGCGTTTTTTGGGCAGGCGCGGTTCGTGGCGGCGTCCGTCGGGGTGCAGGCGCATGTCCTTTGGCGTATCGCGCACCAGGAACCAGGAGAGGGGAGCCAGCAGGCAGGTGAGCAGCCCCAGGACAAGGTAGGCCGTGGCCACGCTGCAGGCGTTGATCAGGGCCATGCTGACCAGGGGTAGGATGACGCCGGAAAGGGAGGTGCCCGCATTGGCGATGCCGAAGGCCCGGCCCCGGTAGTGGTGGAACCAGTTGCTCACCAGGGCGTTGCCCACCACGCCGCCGCAGACCTGGGTGGAAACCCAGGCCACGGTAAAGAGCAAGGTGAACAGGGGCAGGCTTGCGGCGTGCCCCAGCAGGATGGTGGCCAGCCCGCCGGTAAGGGCCCCGGCGGCCATGAGCCGCCGCAGGGAGTGGCGGGCGCAGAGCCCGGCCGCCAGGGGCATGGCTATCTGCCCGGCCAGGGTGGCCAGGGCCATGCCCACGTTGAGTTCCGCCCTGGTCCAGCCGTTGAGGGCGCAGAGGGGTTCCATAAAGGCGTTCATACAATAGAGCACCGTGCCCTGGAGCATGAAATTGCCGCTCATGGACAGCAGGCTGATTTTCCAACCGTAGAACACGCGAGCCTCCTGCACGCCGGGGAGGGCGGATCCGACAATTTTTTGAAAACGGAGTTGTGTTGCTGAACATAGCCCCAAAGGGGGCGGCGCTCAAGCCCGCAAGGGGGCGGCGTGGCGCGGACCGGCACGGGCTGTGGGCATGCTTTTTGCTAGTCCGTGGCCGGAGCGGCGCGCCCTTGGCGCGACGGCGGTGGGCAAGAAGGAGCAGGCGCATGTTCGGCACGCAGAAAGACCCCAGCAGAACGGAAGAAGCCACCCCCAAACGGCGCAATAAAAACCGGGAGGAAGGCAACGTTCCCAAATCGGCGGAGCTTGGCAAGGCCGTGAGCCTTACCGCGGGGGTGCTGAGCCTGTATGCGCTGATGGGGCCCATGGCCGAAAGGATCAAGGCGCTGTACCGGCATTTTCTGATCCATTCCTGGGAATTCGACCCCACGCCGGAAAACGTCTACAGCCTGAGCCTGGACCTGATGGCGGAGATCGCCAGACTTCTTCTGCCCGTGCTGCTGCCCCTGGCCCTGTGCGCCCTGGCGGCGCAGCGCCTGCAGGTGGGCAAGCTCTGGAGCACCAAGGTCTTCAAACCCAAGCTCCAGCGCTTCAACCTGGTCAAGGGCCTGCAGCAGATGTTTCTTTCGCCCCAGACCCTGCTGCGCACGCTCAAAAGCCTGATGTTTTCCCTGATCCTTACGCTCATTCCCGGTTATGTGCTCTATGCGGAGTACGAGAACTTCCTGCCCATGTACTACGCCACCAGCGAAGGCGTGGCCGCCTACATGCTGCAGATGGCCATGAAGCTCACTTGGTATGCGCTGCTGCCCATCCTGACCATTGCCGCCTTTGACGTCTGGCAGACGCGCTACGCCTACAACGAGGGCATGAAGATGACCAAGGATGAAGTGAAGGACGAGCGCAAGCAGGCCGAAGGCGATCCGGTCATCAAGGGGCAGCAGCGCAAGAAGATGATGGCCGTCATGTCCAAGCGCATGCTCCAGAGCGTGCCCAAGGCCGACGTGGTGGTGACCAACCCCACGCACATCGCGGTGGCCCTGCGCTACAATACGGCCGAGGCCCCGGCCCCGGTGGTGCTGGCCAAAGGCGCGGACCACCTTGCGGAAAAAATTAAGGAAATCGCCAGAGAGAACCGCATCCCCATCCGGGAGAACGTGCCCTTGGCACGGGCCTTGTATAGCTCTACGGAAGTGGGGGACATGATCCCCGAAGATCTGTACAAGGCCGTGGCCGCGGTGCTGGCCAGCATCTGGAAGCTCAAGCCCCGCGCGGCCCGCAGCGGTTCCATGTAAGTCCGGCGCAAGCCCGTCCGGCCCACATTGAGGTGTCAGAATAATGGCGACAGCGACCCTTCCTCAGATCGATTACAGCCGCTTTTCCAAGCACGGCGAAGTGGCCCTGGCCGCCGGCGTGGTCATCATCCTCTTTGTCATGCTGGTGCCGCTGCCCACGTTTTTTCTGGACATCATGCTCTGCGTAAGCATCTCCATCTCGCTGCTGGTGCTTATTACCACCATGTTCATGACCTCGCCGCTGGAGTTCACCATCTTCCCCTCCCTGTTGCTGGTGACGACCCTGCTGCGGCTTTCGCTCAACGTGGCCTCCACCCGGCTTATTCTGCTCAACGGCAACATGGGGGCCAGCGCGGCGGGCGAGGTCATCCGCGCCTTCGGGCAGTTTGTGGTGGGCGGCAGTTATGTGGTGGGCGCGGTTATCTTTCTTATTCTCTTTATCCTCAACAAAGTGGTCATTACCGCGGGCACCACGCGCATCGCCGAAGTGGCCGCGCGTTTCACCCTGGACGCCATGCCCGGCAAACAGATGGCCATTGAGGCCGACCTCAACGCCGGGCTTATCGACGAGCAGGAGGCCAACGCCCGCCGGGCCGCCATGCGCAAGGAGGCCGACTTCTACGGCGCCATGGACGGCGCGTGCAAATTCGTCTCCGGCGACGTCAACGCCGGCATGTTCATCACCCTGGTCAACATTGTGGGCGGCATTATTATCGGCATGGTCCAGAAGGACATGGATTGGAACACCGCCCTGACCACCTACTCCCTGCTGACCATCGGCGACGGCCTGGTGAGCACCATTCCTTCCATCGTCACTTCCACGGGCACGGGCCTGCTGGTTTCGCGCGCGGCCTCCGAGGCCCGCATGGGCGAGGAATTTCTGGCCCAGCTCACCTTCAACGCCAGGGCCCTCAAGCTGGTTTCCGGCGTGCTGCTGCTTTTTGCCCTGGTGCCGGGCCTGCCCACAATACCTTTTCTTATCCTCTCCGCGCTCATTTTCAGCGTCTCCCGCCTGAGCGCCAAGCGCGAGGACGCCCAGGACGCCGCCGCTAAAACCAAGGCCAAAGCCAAGGCCAAGGGCTCCGGCGCCGCTGAGACCCCGGAGGAGGTCCAGGCCCTGCTGCCGCTGGACATTCTGGAGCTGGAAGTGGGCTACGGCCTTATTCCCCTGGTGGACGAGGAGCAGAGCGGCAACCTTTTGGCGCGCATCCGCTCCATCCGGCGGCAGTTTGCGCTGGACATGGGCGTGGTCATTCCCTCCCTGCATCTGCGCGACAACCTTCAGCTCAAGCCGGGGCAGTACGCCCTGCTCATCAAGGGCAACCAGGTGGCTTCGGCCGAAATTCTGGTGGACCACTTCCTGGCCATGGACCCCGGCAACGTGACCACCAAGATCAGCGGCATCGAAACCCGCGAGCCGGCCTTCAACCTGCCCGCCCTCTGGATACCCGGCAGCCAGCGCGAGGAAGCCATGCTGGCGGGCTATACGGTGGTGGATCCGGCCACGGTCATCGCCACCCACCTTACCGAGGTGTTCAAGCGGCATTTGTCCGACTTCCTGGATCGCCAGGCCGTGCAGGGCCTGCTGGACACCTTGGCCAAGCACGCGCCCAAGGCCGTGGAGGACCTGGTGCCCAACGTCCTGCCCCTGGGCACGGTGCAGAAGGTGCTGCAGCTTCTGGTGCGGGAAAACGTCGGCATCCGCGATATGCTCACCATTGTGGAAACCCTGGCGGACTTCGGCCCCGGCGTCAAAAACGCCGACATGCTTACGGAGTATGTGCGCGAGCGGCTTGCCCGCTCCATCGTGCGGCCTTACCTGGACAGCCAGGGCGCGCTGCCCGTGCTTACCCTGGCCGCCAACGCCGAACGCATGGTGCAGGAGGGCGTGCGCCACGCCGACAACGGCGCGAGCTTCCTTTCCCTCAACCCGGCCGCGGCCCAGCGCCTGGTGCAGAACATTAATGCGGCGGCGGAGAACGCCGTCAATACGGACGGCCAGCCCGCCCTGCTGGTCAACCCGGTCATCCGGCCGCACTTGGCCCAGCTGGTGACGCGCTTTCTGCCCAATGTGCCGGTGATCTCCCAGGCGGAAATTCCGCAGGACATCCGGCTGCAGTCCGTGGGTGTGGTGGCGGCGGAATAGCGGGCCGCGGCCGCGCGCCCAAGGGGGCGGAACGTTGCCTGTGACGGCGGCGTTCCGCCCCCTTGGTTTTCAGGCCGGGCCTGTGCGCATTGCGTGCCGGGGGCGTCTGCGCGCGCCGATGGGGTTTCCCCGTGAAGCGGGGGGGGGCGGGCAGGCCGAGTCCAAAGCGGCCGGTGTTTTTCGGCGGCGCGCAGAGGGGAGGTGGGATTTGGCCTGGTATGTAGCCGGGGCGTGCCGCCGCTGGCGTTGGGCCGGTGCAGCTGCGCTGTGGAGGCGCCAAAAGAGGCGGCCGTGCCGGAGCAGACCGCCGTGTGGGCGGGGAGATGCGGCTTACAGCTCCGCCAGCAGGGCCAGAACCCGGCGCGGGTCCAGCCCTTGGTGTACGGAGAGAGCCTCGGCTGGGCTTGTGTCCACAGCCGTTTCCACAGATTTCAGCGTTTCCTGGGCTTCTGTGTCTGTAAGCGGCGTGGGCGCGTTGAGGGCAATTACGTCGTTCGTCCGAGAGGGGGCGGTCTGGGGATGCGCCATGGCAGCACCAGCGGCGGGGCATGTGGGGCTGTATGGCAGCCCAGATGTCAGACCTTCAGTGGTGTGGATCATGGAAGGTTCCTTATTCAGCCGCCGATGAGCTGCATGGCTATTTGGGGCAGAGCGTTGGCTTGCGCCAGCATGGCCGCGGCTGATTGGGTGAGGATTTGCTGGTGGACAAAGGCGGTCATTTCCGTGCCCACGTCCACATCCGAAATGTGCGACTCCGCAGCTTGCAGATTTTCTGCCTGGATGTTCAGGTTGGTGATGGTGTTTTCCAATCGGTTCTGCACTGCGCCCAATCGCGCGCGGATTTGGTCCTTAGAGGCGAGCGCCGTGTCGATCCGTTCCAGTGCAACCTGGGCCTGCGCCTGGGTTTTGATGGGGATAGGGTCATCCGCAGAAATAGCGTCCGGCATGAAGTCCCACTGGCCTTGCAGGCTGAACAAGCCGCTGCCTACGGACAGGACAACCAGGTCTTCCGTGACTGGATCAATGGTCAGGTACTCGTCCAGCATGCCGGAGCCGTTGCCGTCGCCGGAGTAACCGAACCGCATCCCGGAAATGGTAAAGTCATTGTAAGGAGGCGTGGCGTTGTAAGGAATGTTGCCCCCCACGCCGTTGAGGCCTGAGGCGTCATAGGCGGCCCCGGTTTCAAAGCCGTTGCTTTCAGTCAGCACGAGGCTGTCGGCGGCGGCAGCGCTGCCGACGCCCGCGCTGCCCCAATCGCCGCCGCCTAGCGCCGTGCCGGCCAGATGGCGGCCGGATCGGGTGAATATCTGCAAGGTGTCGTTGGCTCCGTGGTCGTAGAGGTGCAGCTGGATGTTCTGCGTGCCGGCGGGGATAACGGCAAAGGAGACGATGCCGGAAGGGAAGGCGGCCATGCTCGCGCCGTTCTCCATCTGCTGTGAGATCAAGGGCACCGTGTCGGAACGCCCCAGGCCGAGTCCGCCGATGGTGGCTGAAGGAAGCTGAAGGTAGTAGTAGTCTTCGGCGGAGCTGTTGCCCGTGCCGAAGTGGATTTTCACGGCCCCGGACGCGCTCAGGCCCGATCCGTCGTGGGGGCTGGAAAGCGAACCGTCCAGGAGGTGGATGCCGTTGAAATCTGTGGCCTTGGCAATGCGGTTTATTTCCGCAGCCATGGTTTGATATTCCGAGTCGATCAAAAGCCGCTGTGTGGCATCATAGGTGCCGGTGGCCGCCTGTTCCGCAAGCTCTTTCATCCGGATCAGCTTTTCGTCAATAACGTCCAGTGCGCCGTCAGCTGTCTGGATCATGGAAACGGCGTCGTTGGCGTTTCTGGCCCCTTGCTGCAGCGTGGCAATGTCGGCCCGCTGCAGCTCCCGGATAGCGAGGCCTGCGGCGTCGTCGGCCGCGGCGTTGACCCGCAGGCCTGTAGAGAGGCACTGGGCGGACTGGCCAAGCCGTGCGTAGTGGGCATTGAGGTTGCGCGCCGTGTTTGCCGCCATCATGTTGTGGTTGATCACTAGGCTCATGTGCCCTCCTTGACCATTTGATACAACTATTCACAAACCGTACCAATTTACAGGTATAGGCTTTTCGCAAGGTCTTGGCGGATCTGCGTCATAAAAATGGCGGCGTTCTGGGCCGCCCCGTCGCGCGGCGGGAAAAATCTTGTCAGACGGCGGGAACTTGGATAGAAAGTAGCCGCTTCCATGCGGATGGAAGTTTTTTTGTGCAATCCTTAATCCCCCCTGACAGGAGAGCGAAATGGCCTATGTGCAGCGCGTGATGCGCGGACTGGAGGAGAAGTACGCTTACGAGCCGGAGTTTCTGCAGGCTGCCCGCAATGTTCTGGAGACCTTGCAGCCCCTTCTGGAGCAGAACAAAAAGTACGAACAGAATAAGATTCTGGAGCGGATTGTAGAGCCGGAACGGATTATTTCCTTCCGGGTGCAATGGGTGGACGATCAGGGTCAGGTGCAGGTCAATAAAGGCTACCGGGTTCAGTTCAATTCCGCCATCGGCCCGTACAAGGGCGGCCTGCGGTTTCACCCCAGCGTGAACCAGGGCATTCTCAAATTTCTGGGGTTTGAGCAGATCCTTAAAAATTCTCTGACCGGTCTTGCCATCGGCGGCGCCAAGGGCGGTTCGGATTTTGACCCCAAGGGCAAGTCTGAAATGGAAGCCATGCGCTTCTGCCAGGCCTTTATGACCGAGCTTTGCCGGCACATCGGCCCCACCGTGGACGTGCCCGCCGGCGACATCGGCGTGGGCGGCCGCGAAATCGGCTACCTTTTCGGCCAGTACAAGCGCCTGACCCAACGCTATGAAGGCATACTGACGGGCAAGAACCTGCTCTTTGGCGGATCCCTGGCCAGGGTGGAAGCCACGGGCTACGGGGCCGTCTATTTTGCCCAGAGCATGCTCGAAGCCACGGGCGAGAGCCTGGAAGGCAAAATCTGCGCCGTTTCCGGGGCCGGCAACGTGGCCACCTACTGCTGCGAAAAGCTGCTGCAGGTGGGGGCCCGGCCCGTGACCGTATCCGACTCGCGCGGCATGATCCACGACCCGGACGGTATTGACGTGGCCCTGCTCAAACAGGTGAAGGAAGTTGAGCGCGCTTCCCTGGCCCGCTACGCGGAGCTCAAGCGCGGGGCCAGGCATATTCCCGCAGCCGAATATCCCAAGGGCCGCAACGCGGTCTGGTCCGTGCCCTGCGAAGCCGCCTTCCCCTGCGCCACGCAGAACGAGCTGAACCTGGAGGACGCCAAAACCCTGCTGGCCAACGGTTGCCGCTGCGTGGTGGAAGGGGCCAACATGCCCTCCACCATGGAGGCCGCGCACGCCTTCCTCAAGGCCGGCATCCACTACGGTCCGGCCAAGGCCGCCAATGCCGGCGGCGTGGCCATCAGTCAGCTGGAAATGGCCCAGAACGCCAGCATGCAGAGCTGGAGCTTTGATGTGGTGGACGGCAAGCTGCTGCAGATCATGCAGGGCATCCACCGCAACGCCGCCGCCACCGCCCAGGAGTTCGGCGCGCCCGGCAACCTGGTGCTGGGGGCCAACATCGCCGGGTTCCGCAAGGTGGCCGACGCCATGATCGCCCAGGGGGTGTAGCCTGGGCGGGCCCGCGCCGGGGCCGCCTTTGGGGCGCTTGCCCCGGCGTTTATCCGCGCTTGCGCCTTTGCGGCGGGCGTCTGCCTGCGCAGCCGTCGGCGCTTTTCAAGGGTAAAATATCCCATAACGGCCAAACGCCGCCGGAAGTCTGGCTTCCGGCGGCGTTTGGCTTTTGCGGCGCGGGGCGCATCCTCATGCGGCGGGCTGGCCCTGCTTTTCCAGGTCGGCAATCAGGTCTTGCAGGGCGCGGGCCTGCTGCGCCAGCTCCGCCACGGCGCGCGTGGCCTGCTCCATGGCCTGGGCGGTTTCCGTGGAGGTGGCGGCCACCTGCTCCACGGAGCTGTTGATGCCCTCGCTGGCGGCCGATTGCTGTTCGCTGGCGGCGGCGATGGACTGGATGCGCTCATTGACCTGCGCCACCAGGGTCAGAATTTTTTGCAGCGAATCGCCGGACTGGACGGAGAGCTCCGTGGCGCTTTCAATGGCCGCGGCGGTGGTTTCCACATTGGCGATGTTTTTGCGGGCCCCTTCCTGGATGCCGCTGATGGCCCGGCCCACATCCTTGGTGGCGGTCATGGTTTTTTCCGCCAGTTTGCGCACTTCGTCGGCCACCACGGCGAAGCCGCGTCCGGCCTCGCCAGCGCGGGCGGCCTCAATGGCGGCGTTCAGGGCCAGCAGGTTGGTCTGGTCCGCAATGTCCGCAATGACCTGCATGACCTTGCCGATTTCTTCCGCCTGGCGGCCCAGCAGGGCCATGTCCTCCTTGACGGCCTGAGACTGCGTGCGCACGGTTTCTATGCCTTCCACAGCCCTGGAAACAACGCCCGCGCCTTCCAGGGCCTGGCTTTTGGCGGCGTCGGAGGCGGCGGCCGCTTCCTGTGCGTTGTGGGCTACGTCGCGCACGGTGGCGTTCATTTCCTCCATGCCCGCGGCCGCCTGGCCCAGGCGCTGCGAGGCCTCCGCCGCGCTGCGGCTGGAGTGGGAGATCTGCGCGGAAAGCTCCGTGGAGGCGGCGGAAATGGCGTTGATCACCTTTTCCAGCTGCCGGGCCGCGTCCAGCATGCCCTGGCGCTTGGCGTCGGCGGCCTGGCGGGCGGCTTCTTCCGCCCTGGCCGTGGCCTGCTCGGCCCGTTCCGTGGCCTCCACGGCGGCCTGAGTTTTTTGTTCGCCCTCGCGCAGCAGGGCTTTGATGTTGGTCGTCATTTTTTCCATGCCCTTGGCCAGAATGCCGCATTCGTCCCGGCGCTTGCCGGCTTTGTGCAGCAGGGCCAGCTCCGCGGGTTCGGCGTCCAGGCGGCCTGCGGAAACGGCGGTGGTAATGTGGGAAAGCCCGGCCAGGACGCGCGCCGTGCCGCGCGCCACTACCGTGATCATGCAGCCCACCACCAGCACGCAGCCCAGGGTCGCCAGGGCTATGCTCCACAGCATGCGCTGCACGGGCGCAAGGATCTCCGCCCGGTCCACTTCCACGCAGAGCAGCCAGCCCACTTCGGGCATGGGCGTGTGGAAGATCACCCGCTCCGCGCCCTGGGCCGTGGCGTAGGTAAGGCGGCCTTCCCCGGATCCGAGCATCCGGCGCACATGGGGGACGTCGCTTTCGTCGCGGCCGATGGCCTTGCTGTCCGGGTGCAGCACCAGCTTGCCCTTGGTTTCATAGGCGTAGACCAGGCCCTTGCCGCCCATTCTGACCTGACTGGTAATCTCTTTGGCCACGTTCAGGCTGTCCACGCCGATGAGCAGCACGGCCGCCGTCTTGCCGTCCTGTTTTATGGGGATGCTGAGGATGAGCATCATGCCGCCCGTGGTGTGGCTGAAGAGGTTTTCAAAGGCGGGTTCGCCCTGCAGGCCCTTGCGGAAGTAGGCGCGGGCGGAATAGTCGGCTCCCACGGTTTTGCTGGGCTTTGCGCTTCCGGAAAGGTGGTGGGCGATGACCGTGCCGTCGGCGGCCACCAGGCCGGCCAGGGCCACGTTTTGGTTGGCCGTGACAAAGGTGTTGAGCGCTTCGTCCGCCGCGTCGAACAGCTCCCCGCGCATGGCGGCGGGCCCCAGGGCCTTGTAGGACGTCAGATAGGTCTGGAGGCGGCGGTTGCCGCCCAGGGCCGCAAGGCCGCTGCGCAGGCCCTTGATTACGGCGGTCAGAGCCACACGCTGGCTGTGCAGCAGGGCCGCGCCGTCCTGCCAGACCTGCTCCTGCAGCGTCTTTTGCGAAACCCGGTAGCTGACGGCCGCCACCAGCAGCAGCCCCGCCATGGCAGGGAGGAGAATAAACAGCAGCATCTTGGTCTGCAGGCGCATGTTCATGGCATTGTCCTTTGCTGCGCAGCCCGACGCAACGCGACAGTAAATAGTAAAAAATTAAGTATCCTCAACTGTTGTCCGTGGTTCGGGGGGCGGCGGATCTGCCGCGGCGGCCCGAGGGGAGATTCGCGCCCCACGGCGTGAGCAGACCGCGCCGTAGATGCGTAAGCGCAATTTATTTGCGCTGTTAGGGGCCGAAACGCGCGTGCCGCAAACGTTGCGCGTGCCTATCCTCAAAGGATATCCGCTCTACAGGGAACAGTGTAATAATCGGTTATCCGCACAAGTTCTTAAGCCTTTGTGCATTTTTTTACATGCCGTAAAAAAACGCGACGCTGCGGGTGGCGCGGCGTCGCGTTGAGCGTCTGGCGGCGGGCAGCGCCGTCGCGTGGCCGCTAAAACAGAAAATCCGTGGAAAGAAAGTGCGAACGCCGCCGCCGCACGATGTCCGAAAGCAGTTCCTTGTTGCGGGGCGAGCCCTTGGCCGCCACCAGGGTGCGGATGGAAAAAGCCCGCAGAGCGTCGCTGACCGAAAGCGTGCCCTCGGCCGAATCCTTGCGGCCGGTAAAGGGGAAGGTGTCCGGCCCGCGCTGGCACTGGCTGTTGATGTTTACCCGGCAGACCTGGTTGACCATGGGATCGATAAGGTCGGCCACGGCCTCCGGGTCTGTGCCGAAAATGCTGGCCTGCTGGCCGTAGGGCGAGGCGATGACCGCCGCCGTGGCCTGGGTCACGTCCGTATAGGGCACCACGGGGATCACGGGGCCGAACTGCTCCACGTTGTGCAGGCGCATGCGCGCGGTGACGTCGGTCACCAGGGCGGGATAGTAGAGCGTGCGGTCGGCCTGGCCCCCGTGGGGATTGGCCACGCGCGCGCCCAGGGCCAGGGCTTCGTCCACCAGGCCGCGCAGCTCGTCCACCTTGCCGGGCACGGGCAGAGGCGTGATTTTGACGCCCGGCCTCCAGGGCGCGCCCATGGGCAGGGCGGCCACGGCCGCGCTGCAGCGGGCGAGGAATTCTTCCACCCGCGAGGCGTGCACATAAAATATCTTGAGCGCCGTGCAGCGTTGGCCGTTGAAGGTCAGCGCGCCGGTCACGGCCTCAGCCACGGTCAGCTCCATATCGGCGCAGGGCAGGACAATGGCCGCGTTTTTGGCGTCCAGGCCCAGCACGCAGCGCAGCCGGTGGGGCAGGGGGTGGTTGCGGCGCAGGGCGTCCGCCGCGCGGCTGGAGCCGATGAAGGCCAGCACGCTGATGCGCCCTGAGGACAAGGCCGGGATGGCCACCCGTCGGTCGCCGAACAGGATGTTGACCACGCCGGGAGGGAAGGCCTCGGCAAAGGCCTCCAGCAGCGGCGCGTAGAGCAGCTTGCCGATGCGCGGGGTCTTGACGATGACGGGGTTGCCCATGATCAGGGCGGGGATGAGGGTGGTGAAGGTTTCGTTGAGGGGGTAGTTGAAGGGCCCCATGCAGAGCACCGGGCCCAGGGGCGCACGGCGGATCTGGGCGTAGATGCCGTTCTCTATGACAAAGCGGGAGGAGGCCCGGTCCAGGTCTTTGAGGGCGTCCACCGTGGCGCGCAGGTAGGCCGTGGTGCGGTCGAATTCGGCCCGGCAGTCTTCCAGGGGCTTGCAGATCTCCCAGACCATGAGCCGCACCACCTGCTCGCGCACGGCTATCATGCGCCGGGCAAAGTCCTCCACATGGGCGATGCGGTCCTCCACCCGCATGGTGGGCCATACGCCCCGGCCATTGTCCCAGGCCCGCTCCACGGCGGCCACGGCCTCCAGGGATTCGGCCTCGGTAAGCACGGGGCAGCTGCCGATGGCGTAGGGCTCCCCGTCCACATAGAGGGGCGAGAGCACCTCCTGCACGGGCCCGCGCCACTCCCGCAGCTCGCCGCCGATGAGGTAGCGGCGTTCGTCCAGGCGCGGCTGGCGGCAACCTTCGGGAATGTCCCGGGCATCGGGGCTGCACTGATCCGGAAGCGCGGTCATGACCATAAGCCCTCCTGAAAAGGCGCAATGCGCCTTTTGTGAATTTTTTTTCAGGATACGAGGGGGGCGGGCCCGCGTCAACGTGCGGGGCCTGCCGGGGCCCACGTCCTGCGCGGCCACATCCACGGTGCGCTTGAGGGTCGTATTCGTACCAGGATTGCAGTATGTGCGCTCCCTGCGGAAGCGTTGCCATTTTGCTGCGATTTTTACATCACGCATATGTGCAAGTCAATTTTGGGCGCAAAAAATTCGTGCCATCGGTTTGTTCAGCGCGCCGCAAACGCGCCCCGCCCCTGCGCCGCGCTTGCCGCCCGAAGACGCATGGGCTATGGTTTTGCAACGCCCACGGGCGAAAAACAAGGCGGAGATATGACTGAGGGATGGATGAACGGAGCCTGCCCTTGCGGCAGCGGCAAAGCCCTGGACCAGTGCTGCGGCCCGTATCTGGAGGGTGCGGCCTGGCCGGAGGATGCGGAAAGCCTGATGCGCTCCCGCTACACGGCCTACGGCTGCGGTCGTTTTGACTGGCTGGTGGAAAGCACCCACCCGGACCACCGGGAGGGCGTGAGCGTGGAGGGGCTGGCCCAGTCCGCCGAGGGGGTGCGCTGGCTGCGCCTGGACGTGAAGGACGTGCGCACAAACGTGCCCTCCGAAGACAGCGCCCAGCCGCACGACGAAGTGGATTTTTACGCCTATTACGAGCTGGAGGGCGTGCCCCGGCAGCTGGCCGAGCGCAGCGCGTTCAGCCGCAAGGACGGCAAACTGTACTATGCGGGGGGCGTGTCCCTGCGGCCGGCCGGCTATCGCCGGGCAGAGGCCAAGGTGGGGCGCAACGATCCCTGCCCCTGCGGCAGCGGCAAAAAGTATAAAAAATGCTGCGGAGCGGCCGCCTCTTGAGCGCCGGGGCAACCTACCCGCGCAACCCCAGGCTGGCCGTGCGGCGCTTCTGCCTGATCTGCCAGGGCGACGCGCCTTCGGCCGTGCGCGCCTGCGCGGACGCGGCCTGCGCCCTGTGGCCTTGGCGGCTCTCTGAGGCCCCCAAGGAGCCGGAGGCCGCCCGCGCCGCCTTGCGGGCTGTGCGGCGGCAGTGCCTGGCCTGCGCCGGGAGCCGGGCCGAGGTGCGCACCTGCGCCGCGCGGGAGGCCTGCCCCCTGTGGCACTGGCGCTTCGGCGTGCGGCCGCAGACCTATAGGGCCGTGCGGCGGCGCTTTTTTGCTCCCAAACCCTTGCGGCTGCTGTGACCAGCCGGACGGCGCAGGGCCCCACGCCCGTTGCGCCGGAGGAGGTTGCCATGTCCCATCTGCTCGAATGGTCCAGGGCCTACGCCCATCGGCTCAACCCCGTGGACGCCGCGCCCCTGGCGGCCCGCGCGCCGGAGCTGGCCCGCCGTTTGGCCGTGGAGACCGCCGCCGGGCGGCTGCCTTTTCTGAATATGCCCTATCGGGCCGCCCTGGAAGCGGAGATGGCCCCCCTTTTGCCGCACATCAAAGGCTACCGGCACATGCTGCTGCTGGGCATCGGCGGTTCGGCCCTGGGCGCGCGCGCCATGCAGCAGGCCTTTGCCCCTGCTCAGGACGGCCCCGGCTGTCAGGGCCCCTGGCTTTGGATAGCCGACAACGTCTGCGCCGAGCGTTTCGAGGCCCTGCTGGGCGGCCTGCGGCCCGAGGAGACGGTGGTGGTCTGCGTGAGCAAATCCGGCGGGACCATTGAAACCGTATCCCAGTACCTGCTGGTGCGGGACTGGCTCAAGGCCTCCCTGGGCGACGCCTGGCGGGACCAGATGATCCTGGTTACGGACGCCCGCAAGGGCTATCTGCGGGAGGAAGCGCAAAAATACGCGCTGGCCTCTCTGGAGGTGCCGGACTACCTGGGCGGGCGCTATTCCGCCCTTTCGGCCGTGGGGCTGCTGCCCGCCGCCTTTCTGGGCATTGACTGGCAGGCCCTGCTGGACGGCGCTGCCGCCGTGGCCGCGCCCTTGCTGGAGCGGCCGGCAGACCTGGCGGCGCACCCTTCCTTTGCCCTGGCCTGCTGGGCCAAGGCCCTGGAAGACGCGGGCTACGACCAGCTCATCTTTTTTTGTTACATCCCCCAGTGGGCCGCCTATGGGGACTGGTTCGCCCAGCTCTGGGCCGAAAGCCTGGGCAAGGAGGGGCAGGGCAGCCAGCCCGTGCCCGCCACGGGCGTCACGGACCAGCACTCCATCAATCAGATGTTTCTGAACGGCCCGCGCAACAAGGCCTGCCTGTTCCTCACCTGCCGGGATCAGGCCCAGGGGCGCGCCTTCGGCATGGACGTGCCGGAAAAGTGGGCCTGGCTGCGGGCCAAGCCCTTCGGCAGCCTGCTGGAGGCCGAAGCCCTTGGCACGCGCATGGCCCTGGCCAAGAACGGCGTACCCCTGGTGCATGTGGAAATGCACGACAGCGGCCCCCGCGCCGCCGGTTCCCTTATGCTGCTGCTGGAGGCCGCCACCCTGTTCACCGGCTGGCTCATGGGCGTGAACCCCCTGGACCAGCCCGCCGTGGAGCTGGGCAAACGCCTGGCCAACGCCCGCCTGGGCGCGCCCGGCTACCCGGAGGAAGAAGCGGACCTGGCGGCCTATCTGGCCGTGCCCCGGCAGGAACAGGACTTCTGAGAAGGCCTGGCCGGAAGGAAGCGGGGGTCTCAGCAACGCAAGGCCCCCGCAAGGGAGCGCAGGGGAGCGGCGTGCCGTTGCTGCGCGCCTTTGCTGCGCGCCTTTGCACAGGCAGCCGCAGCGTTTGCCCCGCCCGCGCCGTGCGGCAAGGCCGCGTTTGCGCCGCGGCGGCGATCTGCGGCCCGCGCGGCGGCCGCAGCCTTGCCCCCGCGCCGTGCGGACGGACCGTTTCTGCCGCGATGGCCGGGCCAGCATACGCCTGCCCGCGTGCCGGGCTAACCGACAACCCCATAACCCCATGTTCAGACATAAAAAAACGGCAGCGCCAGAGGCGGAACAAGCAGGGGGCAAGGGCAACGCGCCCGCAGCAGATGCGGAAAGCGCCCTGCCGGGCTACGCCCGCACCCTTTCCTGGCTTTCGCTGGGCGTCATTCTGCTGACCAGCCTGGGGCTTTCGTTTTTCATTTCCAATTCGGCGCGGGAAACCCTGCTTACCCGGCAGCAGGAGTTTGCCCGGCTGCTGGGTGAGAATCTGAACAGCCAGATCTTCCGGCGCTTTGCCCTGCCCACCATTTTTGCCTACGGGCGCATTGCCCTGCGCCAGCCGGAGCAGTACGAGCGGCTGGACCAGGTGGTGCAGTCCGTCATCCACGGTCTGCCGGTGGAACGGCTGCGGATTTACGATTTTTCCCGCGTGGTGGCCTATTCCACCCGCAAGGAGGACGTGGGCCGGGCCGGGCTTTCGCCGCCCTATCTGGACGAGATCCTGCAAGGGGGCGCGCCGCGTTCGGAGATTCTCTCCACCATCCCGGCCTGGCAGGCCCCCTTCCGTCTGCCCCTGGAGGAGGGCACCTTTGTGCTGCGGGTGCTTTATCCCCTGCGGGGCGAGAGCCTGCGCCCCGGCGAAACCCCGCCGGTCATGGGCGCGCTGGAACTGACCCAGGACATTACAGGCGACTACGAGCAGGTGCTGACCTTCCAGGGCATCATTGTGGTCATGTGCCTCATGTCTTCGGTAGTCATGTTTGCCTTGCTGCTCATGCTTATCCACCGCTCCGAGCGGGTGCTGGCCGCGCGCATGCACAAAAACCGCATGCTGGAAAACGAGCTCCACAGCAACGAGCGCCTGGTGAGCATGGGGCGGGTGGTGGCCAGCATTGCCCATGAGATCCGCAACCCCCTGGGCATCATCCGCTCCAGCGCGGAGCTCTTGCAGCGCCGCACGGACAAGGCGGACGCGGGCACGCGGCGCATCCTGGGGGCTATTTATGACGAGGCCGTGCGCCTTTCCCAGACCGTCAACGACTTTCTGGACTACGCCCGCCCCCGCCAGCCCAAACAGGATATGGTGGACGTGGCCCTGGTGCTGGACCAGGTGTTGGCCTTTCTGGAAGGGGAAATGGGCCGACGCGGCGTGAGCGTGGAGCGCCAGTGCGCGCCCGGCCTGTTTGTGCGCGGGGACAAGGATTTGCTGTACCGGGCGTTTTACAATATCCTGGTCAACGGGCAGCAGGCTATGGAGGGCCCCGGCACGGTGCGCATCAGCGGCCGCGCGGACCAGAACGGCCGCGTCTGCCTGGAATTTCTGGATTCCGGCCCGGGGTTCGACCCCGCCACCTTGCCCAACCTTCTGGATCCCTTCTTTACGACCAAGGACGGCGGCACCGGGCTGGGGCTGCCCATTGTGCAGTCCATCATCACCAGCCACGGCGGGTCAATAGCGCTGGAAAACGGCCCCGAAGGCGGCGCGCTGGTGCGCGTGCTGCTGCCGGCGGCCGACGCGGCGCACGGGAAGGCATAATGAGCGAAAAAGCGCATATTCTGGTCATTGACGACGAAAAAAACTATCTGCTGGTGCTCCAGACCCTGCTGGAGGACGAAGGCTACACGGTGACGGCCATCAACGACCCGGAAACGGCCCTGGCCTTTCTGGAAGAAAGCGAAGTGGACGCCGTGGTCACGGATATGAAGATGCCTAAGGTCTCCGGCCGTCAGGTGCTGGAGCGGGTGAAAAAAACCTGGCCTTACATCCCGGTGCTGATCATGACGGCCTTCGGCTCCATTGAGAGCGCCGTGGAGGTCATGAAGTACGGGGCCTTTGACTACATCACCAAGCCCTTTTCCAACGACGAGCTTTTGCTCTCCATCCACAACGCCGTGGAGCTTTCCCGCGCCCACCGCCAGTACCGTCTGCTGCAGGAGGCCATGGAAGACCGCTACGGCGTGCACAAGATTGTGGGCCGCAGCAAGGCCATCCGCGACGTGCTGCTTATGGTGGAGCGCGCCGCGCCCAGCCGCTCCACGGTGCTCATCACCGGCGAATCGGGCACGGGCAAGGAGCTGGTGGCCCGCGCCATCCACTATACCAGCCCGCGCAAGGACAAGCCCTTTGTTTCCGTTAACTGCATGGCCCTCAACCCCGGCGTGCTGGAAAGCGAACTCTTCGGGCACGAGAAAGGATCCTTCACCGGGGCCGTGGCCCTGCGCCGGGGCCGTTTTGAACAGGCCGACGGCGGCACGCTTTTCCTGGACGAAATCGCCGAGCTGACCCCGGACCTCCAGGTCAAGCTGCTGCGCGTTCTGCAGGAGCGCCGCTTTGAGCGCGTGGGCGGCGGCGAGGAAATTGAGGTGGATATCCGCGTGGTGGCCGCCACCAACAAGGATCTGGCCGCCCTGGTGGAGAAGGGCACGTTCCGCGACGACCTCTACTACCGGCTCAACGTGGTGCAGATTCCCCTGCCGCCCCTGCGGGAACGGCGGGAGGACATCCCCCTGCTGGTGGCCCACTTTGTGGAAAAGGTCTGCACGGAAAACAGCATGCCGCCCAAAACCTTCAGCACCGAGGCCCTCAACTACATGACCGGTTACGAGTGGCCGGGCAACATCCGCCAACTGGAAAACGTGGTGGAAAGCTGCCTTGTTCTGGTGCCCGGCAACGTCATCCAGGTGGATAACCTGCCGGCGGAAATCCGCGACGAGGAATCCCAGTTCAAAAGCGCCGTGGACCTTCTGCCCGTGCAGCTGGACCTGGCCGACACCCTGGAAAAAATCGAGGCCGCGCTCATCCGCCGCGCTCTGGTGCGGGCCGATCTGGTGCAGGTCAAGGCTGCGGAATTTCTGGGCATCTCCAAAAGTTTGCTTCAGTATAAGTTGAAAAAATACGGCATTACAGGGCATTAGGGCATTTCAACTTTGAAATGCCCTGGCGGCTACGTGAGCAGGCGTCCGCCGTGGAGGCGCAAGCACAATTTATTTGTGCGGTTAAGCGCCGCAGCGAGCGCGTCGTAATCTTTGAGAATGCCTGTTCTTAAAGGTAATTTGCCCTGGAGGCAGAGCGTCAACCCGTTGCTCTCCCCCTGCGTTGGGGATTGGTTAGAGCCAGGTTCAGGGAAAGCGCGTCCTACACCGTCCCCCCTTGCGTTGGGAACTGGGCGCGCGCAAAGGGCGCTGGGCATGCGTCGGGCCGTAGTGCCGACCTGGCGTGTGGCCAGGTTGCGGGGCGCGGGGCAGCGTGCGCCGCGGCCTCTTTACAGACCTAGGGTTTTGGTATAGGTTGAACAACCAATCTAAATCTCGCCAGTGTCTTCCCGTGGGTTGCAGTGCGCCGTCAAGGGCGGTATCCCAGTTTGCAGGTCTGCGCGGCAGACCGCGCCGCTTCGCTGTTCCGCAGCGAGGGTGCAGCCGCATGAGGCCGGGACCGCACGGCGGGCCGCCCCCTGGGCGTACCCTTGGGCGGGAGATTTGCAGAAAAGAGGTTCCGCAATGGTCAGCACCAACAGCAAGAGCGGCCGCGCGCCGGCCGTCCGGGGCCGCAGGCGCAGCATCCAGCGGCCGCGTGTGCATACGGAAGTTTTGTCCTGCCTTCTGGAGGACATCCAGTCCGGGGTTTACGCCGTGGGGCAGAATCTGCCTTCGGAACGGGAGCTCATGGACGAATTCGGCGTGGGGCGGCCCGCCGTGCGCGAGGCCCTGGCGGCTTTGGCGCGCATGGGGCTTATTGAGGTTTCGCCTGGCCTCAGGGCGCGGGTCTGCCGCCTTACACTGCAGCCCTTGCTGCGGGAAATGCGCGCCACGCTGGACATCTACTCCAGTTCGGCCGAAGGCTGGCAGCAACTGCACGACGTGCGGCTGTTTTTTGAGACTGCGGTGGTGCGGCACATGGCCCGTACCGTCACGGACGAGCAGCTGGCGAGCCTGCAAAACCTGCTGGAAAACCAGCGCAAACTCCTGGACGCCTCGGAAATCCGGGCCTTTGCGGAGGCGGACATCGATTTCCACCGCTACTTGGTGGAATGCGTGGGCAACAGCTTCCTGGGCCTGCTGGCCGACGGCTTTGCCGGCTGGCTTATCACGCCGCTCTACGCCTCCATGCAGGTGCGGCGGCAGAGCGAGCGCTCCTACCGGGCGCATCTGGCGGTTTTTGAAGCCCTGAAAAAACGCGATCCGGATCTGGCCGAGGGGGCCCTGCGCACCCATCTGGAGGAAATGCGCGGCATCTATCAGGTGGACGTGATGGCTGCGCCCGAAAAAACGGACGCGGCCTGCGAGGACAGCGCGACAAAATAGCGCGGCGCAGTTGCGACGCATCTGGACGGGAGCGGGCGGAGCCATCTGCCCGCTCCTTTTGCGTTTTGCGGCGGAGCGCCTTCCACGGGCTGGCGGGCGATGGTACGCTGTGGCTTACGCTTTTTCAAAGGGCGGGGGAGGGCGCCAGCGCCAGAACAGGGCCAGGAGGGGGATAAGGCCGGCCAGTTCCGCCAGTTCGCGCGGGGCCACGCGGCCGCAGGCCCACCACAGGGCCGCGCTGCACAGGGCCGCGCCCAGCAGCATGGCCCACTGGCCCAGGCGCATGGGCCGGGCGGTCCACTGAAAATAGCCCACGGTGAGCAGGGCCACCCAGATCTTGGTGATGGTCAGGGAAAGGGCCGCGCCTTCCAGGGGCATGCGGGGGATGAGCACAAAACAGCAGATAAGGTTGCAGATCAGGCCGCTGACGTAGAAGGCCAGGAGCAGGCGATGGCGACGCATGCCGATCATGGCGTAGGCGGCCAGGTTGTGCAGAAAGGCCGTGGCCAGGCAGGGGGTGAGCAGGCGCTGGGCTGTGACGGCGCTCTGGTAGTTGGGGCCGTAGATAAGGGGCAGGAAGCGGTCGCTTTCCACGCAGATGAGGAAGATGATGGGCAGAGAGGCGGCCCAGAGGGTGCGGGCGGTCTGCCCGGCCAGTTGCCTGAAGGCGGCTTTATCCTGCGCCCAGTAGCGGGCCAGAAGGGGAAAGATGACCTTGCCCAGCAGCGCGCTGGAGACCAGCACGGAAAGGCCCTCCACGGTTTCCCAGGCCACGCCGTAGCCGCCCACGTCGGCGTTGCCGCCGTATTGCTTGAGAAAAATGACGTTGATTTTATTGTAGAACATGGCGCAGGCGGCCATGCAGGTAAAGACCAGGCCGTTCTTCATCTGGCGGGCCAGGTCGCGCATGCCGTTGAGGCCCACGCCAGCCAGGGGGTTGCGGCGCAGGGCCACGAGGGCGAAGATGATGAAGAACAGGGATTCCAACGGCTTGTAAAGGGCAATGAGCAGGGGCGAGGCGTTCAGCAGCACGCAGCCGAT
This sequence comes from Desulfovibrio legallii, assembly GCF_900102485.1. NCBI lineage: Bacteria > Pseudomonadati > Thermodesulfobacteriota > Desulfovibrionia > Desulfovibrionales > Desulfovibrionaceae > Desulfovibrio > Desulfovibrio legallii. Next base: position 111,521 of record NZ_FNBX01000002.1, read on the forward strand.
GCCGAAGCCGATGCCCACCAGGGAGGCTGGCACGCGGATGCGCATTTCCACATCCTGGCGGCCGCGCGCCTGGCAGAGGGCGAAGAAGGAATCGCTCACGCCGTCCAGGCCCAGGCCCAGGGCGATGCAAAGGACCACCAGGCGCAGTTCCGGCGTATAGTGCTGCCAGCCCGTCACCAGCCAAGTGACCCCCAGGGCGGCCAGCAGAACCACCAGCTTGAGCCAGGTGACTTCGCCCAGCAGGGCGCGGGGGTGCCCTTCGCGCCGGGCGAAGGTGGAGAGCAGAAAGTCGTTGAGGCCCACGTCGGCCACGGTTTTGACCAGATACCCGTAAGTCAGGGCCAGCACAATCTGCCCCAGCACGTCGGGGCTGTGCCGGGCCAGGAGGATGGTGAAGGCGGTCCAGGCCAGGTCGCGCGTCCATTGCGCGCCCAGGATGTAGCCCAGCCTGCGGGGGATGCTCTTAAGCTTCATGAATCGGGCTTACCTGCCCCCTTTGAAGCGCACCACGGCCTTGAAGCCGGGTTTGAGCTCCAGGTTGGGGTTGGGCACGGTGAGCTCCACGGTGTAATAGGAAGGGTTTGCCACGTTCATATCATTGGAAACCCAGGAAATTTCATTAACCTTGCCCGTAAACTTCTTGTTGTTCAAGGAGGGGATTTCCACCTCCACGGCGTCGCCTTCTTTGATGCCGCTCACTTCGGCTTCGTAGACGGGCACCTGGATGAGCACGGGGTCCAGCTGCCCCACCCGGATGGGCGCGCTGCCGGCGGGCAGCAGGGTGCCGGTGTTGAGGGTAGCGTCCAGGGCAAGCACATAGCCGTCAATGGGCGAGGTGAGGGTCAGGGTGGCGGGCAGGGTTTCGCCTTCCCGGATGGATGCGCCGAAGTAGCCTTCCAGCTCTTTGAGGCGGGCGGCGAAGTTGCTTTCGGTCTTGCGGATGGTGGTGCGCAAAAGTTCAATGCGCCGCTGCAGGGATTGGACGTCGTCTTCCAGGCGGCTCAGGGCCTGGCGCGAGCCCAGGCCGGAGGCCACAAGCTGGCGGGTTTTGTTGCGCTGGGCCGAGGTTTCGGCCAGGCGGCGTTCCAGGTCCAGAACCTGGCCTTTCAGGTCTTCGGTGCCCGCGCCGGTGGTCACTTCGCGCTGGAGCACGCGTTCGGCTTCTTCCTGCAGGTGGTAGCGCAAAAGGGGCGCGCCTTTTTCCACGCGGTCGCCGGGCTTGACCAGCACCGTGTCCACCACGGCGTTGAAGGGCATGGATACGGCGCGGGTAACGGTGGTGACCACCTTGCCCGTGAGGATGGTGGCCCCGCTGCCGATGGAGGTTGGGGCTTCCGCCGCGCGGACCGTCGCTGCCGGTGCGGCCAGCAGCAGGGCCAGCAGCAGGGCCAGCAGGAGGGGGGCGGTCAGGAACGCGGGGGCAGGGCAAGGCGTGGACAGGGCGCGCGCGGCAGCGGCACAGGGGAGAAGACGGGGGCGCAGCATCACAGAATCTCCTTGGCAGGCAGCCCCAGGAAACGTTCCTGCAGCAGGCTGGCCACGTACATCCACTCCAGACGCGCCAGGCGGCACTCCAGATCGGCCTTGATGTAGTCCACGCGGGCCTGCACCTCAGCTTCGTGGAGCTTGGCCACGGCGGGGAACTGCTCAATGCCCTCGTTGAACGAAATATGCGCTTCCTTGAACTGCATGGCGGCCGTATCCAGGCGCGTTTTGGCCAGCTTGAGCTCGGTTTCGGCCAGGGCCACGCGCTGTTCGGCCTGGAGCCACTTGTTGGAATAGTCCGTGCGTTTGCGGGCCAGCTCATGGAAGGCCTGGGCCTTCTGCATGCGGGCGGTCTGCACGCCGCGGTAGCGGCGGCCCCAATCCACCAGGGGGAAGCTGACGTTGAAGTGGAGGAAGGTGTCCTCCTGGCCGCTGGTGGGCTGGTACTGCCCGGCAGGCGGATTGTTGTTGAGGGCAATGTTCATGTCGGGCATGTACTGGGCCCAGGCCACCATGATGTTGTAGTCCGCCAGTTTGACCTGGCCGCGGAGCAAAAGGTCGTCCTCGGTGGCGGGCCAGCGGTTGTCCCAGGTGAGCTTGCGGCCCTCGAAGCCGGCCAGGATGGTGTCGGCGCTGTCCGTATCCACGTTAAGGCGTTGTTGCGGCTCCACGCCGGCCAGAATCTTGAGCTGGGTGCGCTGCATGGTTTCGCGCATGCGGGTCTGCTCCAGCATAAGTTCCAGCTCGCGCTGGTGCTGCTGGGCCAGGTTCAGGGCCACGCCCTGGCGGCCTTCCACGGATTCCACCTGCTGCCAGTAGTCCGTCAGTTCCTTGCCCAGGGGCAGCAGCTCCTGCTGGGCCTTGACGATTTTTTGCTGCGCCTGGAGCTGCAGATAGGCCTGGGCGATTTTGTAGATGGCTTCGCCCACGGCCTTGCGGTGGGTGGCAATGGCCAGATTGACCATGGCTTTCTGCACCTGGTGCTCAAAATAGGTGGCCACAGGGTTGGGAAAGGCGGCGCTGAAGCCCACGCGCAGTTTGGTCTGGCCGTAGTCGCCGGGGGTATCCTTGGTGTCCATGTTGTAACGGGTGAGGTTGTTGGACACGGTGAGGGCCATGCGCGGTTCGGGCAGGTACTTCCACACGGCGTTGGTCAGGGCCACGCGCTTGATTTCCAGCTCCACGGCGCTGTTGACCAGCAAAGGCGACTGCTGGATGGTCAGAAAGACGCAGTCCTCAAAGGAAAAGACCTTGGAAGGATCGTAGAGGTTGGGCACCGCGGCTTCCAGTTTGGCCTTGTTTTCCACGGGCACGCCCGGGGCTTCCTCCAGCCAGTGCCGGGCGGGCAGCTCCGGCGATTTGAGCCCGGCCTTGTTGGAAGCGCAGGCGCAGAGGGCAAGGCTCAGCGCCACAAGCAGCAAAAACGGCAAAGGCCCCGATATGGTAGTGTGCGCACGTTGCATCTGGCACCCTTTGCGAAATCGCGCCGACCGTAGGCCGGGCGGGTGGATGGATATGGCCTGAAACCGCGGCGCGCATGGCCGCGTGCCTGTGTCCCCGCGCAACGCGTGCTGCGGAGACAAAATATGACGTTATACGGCGTCGGGCGCAGGGGCCGCGTCAGACCGCCGCCGGTCGAACTCCAGGTGGTGCAGGGTCAGAAAAACCTGCCCTGCCGCGTCCCGCGCCTGCGCGTCAAAGCGCAGCAGATTGGCGTCGGCCCAGGAGCGTTGCAGCACAAGCTGCCAGGGGCCGCCCTTGCCGACGCCCCGCCAGCGGATAAAGCCCGCCGCCGCCAGTCGCCAGCCGCGCAGCCCTGCCGCGGGATCAAAGACCGCGCCGGGCGCGTCAGTATGGTGGGCAATGGCCAGCCAGGCGGCCTGCACCAGGCCCTCTACCACATGGAGAGCATCAGTATAGCCGCAATCCGCAGCGGGGGCAATGGATGGCCGCTGCGGCGGCCGCAGGGTCGCGGCAAACCGGTGTTCGGGCAGGACGGAGAAATGCGTGAGCAGACGCCAGGCCGGCCCCAGCCCGGCGGCCGCATAAAAACTGTCGGGCGCGGGGCCCGCGCTCCCGGCGTCCGCATCGGGCCAGAGGGGCGGCACTTCGCCCGCCGCGGCCGCCAGCAGGGCGTGGCCTTCGGCCACCGGGGCGTACTGGTCCGTGTGGCGGCCGTTGGCCGTGAGGCCGCGCGCCTGAAGCCGGGCGCGGCACAGGCGGGTCATGACGGCGTCCTGCCCCAGCCAGGGGTCGGCCTCCGCCAGCATCCGGCATTCGCGGGTTACGCCCGGCGGCAGAAGGGGCGGATCGTAAAACCGCAGGTCTGAGAAGCCGGAAACGGCCAGCCAGGGCAGCAGCAGACGCGAACCCTCCAGCAGGGCCTCCAGGGCGCGGTTTACGGGCAGCCAGGGCAGGGCGTCCGCGGCTGCGCCATAAGCGCCGTGCTGGGAGAGATCCGGATCGGCGTAGCGCGAAAAATGGCAGGCCCCCTGAAAAAGGGTGGCCGTGGCCCGGTAGGCGGGGTGCGGATCGGGAAAGACCAGAGGGAAGGCGCGGGGCCGCTCCAGCAGGGGCGCGGGAGCGCCCGCGTCCGGCAGACCGGGCAGCTGGCCGGGGCGCGCCCAGAGCACCTGCTGGGCCGTGCCGCGCAGCAGCTCGCGGGCCAGCATATCGCCCCATTCGTCCAGGCCCGCGCGGCCCGTGTCCAGCAGGCGCACGGCCCGCACCGGCAGGCCGTTTTGCCGGCCCAGGGCCAGCAGGCGTCCCTCCAGCGGCAGCGCGGCGCGGGCGTGCTCCAGGCTGGGGGAAAGGGCGGCGCAGCAAGAAGCCCAGCGCAGGCCGCGGGGCAGGGCCGCCTGCCACAGGGCCGTCAGCAGGGCGGCCTGGGCCGCGCCGGGAGCGGGGGATGCCGCCGTGTCCGCTGCCGGAACCAGCAACAGACCGTCCACCGTGCCCGCGACGGCGGCCAGGGCTTCCAGTGCGGTTGCGGCGGCCTGATCCGGAGGAACCCCTTGAGGGATATCCCAGGGCGTCAGCCGTGCTCCGGCGGCCAGGGGGGCGCAGGCCGCCAGCAGGCGCGCCGGCACGGCCAGGGTCAGCCCCAGGGGGGCCAGCCCGCGCAGCAGGCGCGGCAGCAGGCGGTCGTCTTCCAGCCACACGGCCAGGGTCTGCCCGGGGGCGAGCGGCAGGCCTGCGCCGCAGGGATCCAGCGGCAGGGGGCGGAGCGGCGCGTCGCCGTCCGGCGGAGCCAGCCGCAACAACGGGGCGGGGCAGGCGCGGCGGGGCCGGGGTGCGGCGGTCGGGGCGGGGGCTGGCCCGCCGCCCAGCAGTCGGGCCAGATCGCCGACGGTGGCGGCGCGCAGCAGATCTTCAAAATTGACGGCGCGGCCCAGGGCTTTTTCCAGCTCCTCCACAATGCGCGGAAAGCGGCTGGAGCGCAGGGCCAGGTCGTAGCGCAGGTCCATGTCCGGCCGCAGCTCCGCGGCGGGGCGTCCGCTGGCCCGGGCCAGCACTTCCAGCAAGGCCGGGGGGCAGGTTGCGGCCGCATCCGGAGAAGGCGTCCCCGGGGAAGGGCGGGCCGGTTCCAGGGCGGCGGCGTCCGCAGCGCAGGCGCAGGGCGCGCGATGCGCCTCGGCCAGGGGGATGAGCCCGCAGTGGGGCAAGGGCCGCAGGGCAACAGCCGCGGCTTCGGCCGGGGCGGCGGCCAGGCGGGCCGCAATGGAGGCGCGCCGCAGATGCCCCAGGGCGTAAAGCTGCGCGCAGGCGCGGCGCAGGGCTTCTGTCTCGTGCCCTTTGCGGGAGACGGAGAGGCAGCGGGCGCGGGGCTCGTTGTCGGTCGTGAGGCCGCAGAGCGTGTCCTGCGGGCCGAGCTCCAGAAAATGGCGGATGCCGTCGCGCTGCCACATGGTCCGCACGGATTCTGTCCAGCACACGGCGTGCTCGTCCAGATCGGCGATGTGGCGGCAGATGCCGGGCTGATCCGGAGGATAAAAGCCCGTGGTGACGCAGCTCAGGGCGGGGCGGCGGGGCGGGGCCATATCCAGCGCGCCCAGGCGGCGCAGGGAAAGATCGCGCAGCACGCGCATGCTCGGATGGTGGAAGGCCAGGCTCACGTTAAGGAGCATGGCCGGGATGCGCCGCTTGCGCAGGCTTTTGCGGGCCTCCAGCAGCACGGGGCGCGGGCCGCTCAGAATATACTGGCGCGGCGTATTGTAGTTGGAAATATAGAGGTCCGGCCAGGCGGCGCAGGCTTCGTCGATGACGGAGCGCTCCGCGTGCACGGCCATCATGCCCGTGTCCGCCCCTGGGCGGGCCTCCAGCTCGGCCATGTGCGCCGCGCGGGTGTCCAGGATGTACCAGCCCACTTCCGGGCTGTAGATGCCCGCCAGACAGAGGGCGATGAGCTCGCCCAGGCTGTGGCCGCAGAACAGCGCGGGGGTAAGGCCCAGGCTTTCCAGCACGCTCCACTGGGCCAGCTCTACCATAAAGAGGTAGGGCGACTGCCAGCGGGTGCGGCTGATTTTTTCCACATCCGTTTCGTCCATGAGGGCCAGGACGTCCCAGCCCGCCACGGCGGCAATGCGGTCCATCATGGCCCTGGCCGCGGGGGCCTGGTCGTAAAGCTCCCGCCCCATGCCCGGCCACACGGAACCGAGCCCGCAACACATGACGGCCAGGGGGGGCGGCGCGTCCGCCGGGGCCAGCCAGACGCCTTTTTCTTCCAGAGCGCTCAGGGTCGCCGCGTCGGGCTCCCCGGCCGTGAGGGGCAGCTCCTGCCGCCAGAGGGGGGTGCAGCTGCCCAGCCGCCAGGCCCGGTCACCAGCGCCGGGCAGATCCGCATAGCGCACGCCGTCCAGGGCCAGCTCCGCCGCGGGCGCCTCGGCAGAGACCTCCGGCAGGGGTTTCGGCGGCGTTGCGTCCTGTGCGGCGGCAGGGGCGGCGATGGATTCTGGCGGATGCTGCATGCTGAACCCGGAGCCTGCGTGTGGGCAAAGAGCCTCTTGCGCAGGATGGTGGAAAGAAGTATGTCAGGATGACCAACAGGGAATGCTAGCCCATCCTTTTCGCCTTGTCCAGGATTTCTCCCCGTGCCGGCGTTGGGGCGGGCGGACTGCGCGCCCCTGGCGCGTCCGTTGGAGGCGGCCGGCAGCGGCAATGTGTTGTCTGGGCTTCCTGCTTGCCATATGCGTTTGCTTTGGCTATGCTCTCTTCTTACCATGAACGGCGTTTGCTCCGCGTCCTGAAGTTTGCGGAGCTTTTTCAGATACCTTTGACGAGGACAAGGCATGAAGAACGACCATTCCTGTCAGGCCGGCAACGGGGCGAAGCCCGCGTCCGCCACAGACGGCAACGCCAGCGGATTCACCCGCATGCGCTCCAAACTCGCCTTTGACCGGCTGGTGGAAATGGGTGCCAAGATGGGGATGGAAAATCCTCTGTTTCTCTGCCACGAGCGTGCGGCCAAGGCCACGACGCTTATCAACGGCAAAGAATATCTCAACTTTTCCACATACGACTACCTTGACATCAACGCCCACCCGGAAATTACCGAAGCCGTGACCGAGGCCGCGGCCCTGTACGGCACCTCCGCCGGGGCCAGCCGCCTGGTGGGCGGCGAGCGCCCGCCGCACCGCGAGCTGGAACGCGCCCTGGCCGAACTCTACGGCGTGGAGGACTGCATCGTCTATGTGAGCGGCCATGCCACCAACGTCTCCACCCTGGGCTTTCTTTTCGGCCACCGCGACGCCATCTTCCACGACGGGCTCGCCCACAATTCGCTGGTGCAGGGCGCGCGGCTTTCCGGATCCACCCGCTATTCCTACGCCCATAACGATTGCGACGCCCTGGAAGAGCTCCTGCGCAACAAGCGCGCCGAGCACAAGCGCGCCGTCATCGTCACCGAGGGCCTGTTCAGCATGGACGGCAACATCCCGGACCTGCCCCGCATCATTGCCCTCAAAAAGCAGTACGACTGCATGCTGCTGGTGGACGAGGCCCACTCCCTGGGCGTGCTGGGGGCCACGGGCCGCGGCGCGCGCGAACATTTCAACCTCGACCCCACGGACGTGGACATGTGGATGAGCACCCTCTCCAAGTCCATGTGCGGCTGCGGCGGCTTCATTGCCGGCAGCCGCGAGCTGGTGGAGTTTCTCAAGTACGGTTCGCCGGGCTTTGTCTTCAGCGTGGGCATGCCCCCGGTTATTGCCGTGGCCTGCCGCAAGGCGCTGGAAATCATGCTGCGGGAGCCTGAAAGGGTGCACAAGCTGCAGCAGATATCCCAGTTCTTTATCCGCTACGCGGCGGAAATCGGCCTGGATACGGGCGCGGCCCAGGGCTATGCCGTGGTGCCCGTCATGGTGGGCGACCCCATGGTGGCGGGCTTTTTGTCCAACGCTTTGTTCAAGCGCGGGGTCTACGTCATGCCCATCACCTTCCCCGCCGTTAAGGAAGGCACGGACCGCCTGCGCTTCTTCCTTTCCGCCGCGCATACCGAGGAGCATATCCGCAGGGCCCTGGACGCCGTGCGCGAGGCCATGCCCGAAGCCAGGGCCATTGTGGACGAATACAAGCGCACCCACGCCGACGCGGCGGAGGGCGACTAAGCCCCCTGGGCGGCATGTATGGCCGTCGTGAAGCCTATGAACCCTACGTCTTCGGCGTGCGGGCGGGCGGATGCCGCGTCCGGCGCAGGCCCTTTGCCCACCGCCGCCGCGCCGGACGCCGCCACCGCGGCCTTGCCCCCGGTGGCCTATGTGCTGCTGTGGTTTCCGCTTTCCTCGGAAACTTTCATCTTCCGTGAGGTGGTGCAGCTCCGCGCGCGCGGCCTGCCCGTGCGCGCGTATACCCTGTACGGCCCCAACATGCGGGGCTGCAGCGAAGAAATGCGCTGCTACGACGGCCCCGTGCGCCGCATGGGCGTCAAGGCCGTGGGGGCCGTTTTGGCGGCCTTTCTCGCCGCCCTGTGGAAGGAGCCGCGCCGGGTCTGGGGCTTGCTGCGCCAGGGCTTCTTCCGCCGCATGCGCAACCTGGAATCTCTGGGCGAGAACCTCTGGTGCTTTCTGGCGGGCTTTCTGCTGGCCCGCCAGTGCCGCGAAGACGGCGTGCGGCTTATCCACGCGGCCTGGGCCAACGGTCCGGCCACGGCGGCCTGGGTGGCCTCGCGGCTTACGGGCATTCCTTTCGCCTTTACGGGCCGCGCCGGGGACATTTACCCCGAAGACGGCCTGCTGCGCGAAAAATCGGCCGACGCCCTGTTCATCCGCACCAACAACCTGGCCAACGTGCAGTGGCTACGGCAGTTCTGCCCCCCCGGCCAGGAGGGCAAGGTCCACGCCATCTACAACAGCCTTACCTTCACGCCGCGCGGGCAGTGCGCCATTGCCATGCGTCCGCCGTATCGGCTGCTGGCCGTGGGCCGTTTTGCCCGTACCAAGGGTTTTCCTTACCTGCTCACGGCCATGGCCCGGCTGCGCCGCGAAAATGTGCCCGTGACCCTGACCCTGGTGGGCGACGGCCGCTGGCGGCGCAAGCTCGCCGCCATGTGCGCGCGTCTGCGCTTGCAGGATATGGTGCGCATGCCCGGCTTCATTCCTCACGATCAGATCTGCGGCTACATGCTTGACCACGACATCCTGATCATGCCCAGCGTAGTCCACACCAACGGCGACCGCGACGGCATCCCCAACGTGATCATGGAAGCGCTTTCGCACCGCATGCCGGTCATCGCCACCGACGTCTGCGGCATTGCCGAAGTGGTGGAGGACGGCGTGACGGGCCTGCTGGTGCCCCAGCGCGACGCCCATGCCCTGGCCGACGCCGTGCGCCGCATGCTGGAGAACCGGGACCAGGCCCAGGCCATGGCCGAGGCCGGCAGGGAACGGGTGACGCGGATGTTTGACCGTGAACGCAACATCACGACCTTGCAGGATCTTTATGTGACTGAAGGCCGCCGCTACTGGCGTGGAGCGGCACGCCCGCAGGCATGAGTGCGCGCCCGGAAGTGTTCCTGACCGTCAGCCTGGACGTGGAAGAGGAAGGCCTCTTCGGCGGCAGTTATGCCCGGCGGGGCTGCACCACCGCCAACACGGTCTGCCTGGAACGTCTGCTGCCCCTTTGCGAGGCAGGCGTGCGCCCCACCTTGTTCTGCGCGTACAGCGCGCTGACGGACCCGGCCTCCCTGCCGGTGCTGGCCCGACTGCGCGACCGCTGCGGCGCGGAGATCGGCGCGCACCTGCACCACTGGAATACCCCGCCCTTGGCCCTGCCCGGCGCGCCGGAACCACCGGATACGGCGGCTGCCGTGCCCGCGGCCGCTGTGCCGCCGGAGCTCATGGCCGCCAAGCTGGAGCGCCTGATGGCCGCTGGCCGCGCCTTTCAGGGCGCGCCCCTGACCTCCTTCCGCATGGGCAGGTGGGATCTGCACCGCGCCCACTGGCCCTTGCTGGCCCGGGCCGGCATCCTGGCCGACGCCTCGGTGCGGCCCCTGCACAGCGCCCGCGCCCCTTTGCTGGGGCCGGACCACTTTGCCGCGCCCAGTCATCCTTACAAGGTGGAGGCAGATGGCAAGACCATTTTTGAGCTGCCGCTCACGGTCACGCCGCTGCTGCCCGCCTTGCCCCGCCTGTGCAGCGTCGCGCCGGGTGGTGCGGGAAGGGCTCTGCGGGCCGGTTTTCGCCAGTGGGGGGCGCTGGCCCTGCTGCCCGTTTACCATCCGCTGTGGGCCATGCGCCGGATTGCGGATTTATTCGTGGCGCGCGGCGGGCGGGCGCTTTCGCTTACCTGGCATTCTTCCGAGATGATGCCGGGCGGCGCGCCCCATGTGCCGGATGCGGCCGCCGTGGACCGCCTGCTGGACAAAATTGCGGCCTGGCTGCGCTGGCTCTCCGGCCGGTATCGGGTGCGCCATGCGACTCTGGACGAGCTGCGCCGCGCGCTGGGCCCAGCGGCCCCCACGCCGGCATCGGCCGTGGGCGACTGGACCTGGTCCGCACTTGCCTGACCCGCTTGGCGGGGATATAGTAACCTATCAAGGCAGGATTTTTGTTTGGCGTGGTTCCCGCGCCTGCCGCCATGTCGGCCGGTCTGGAAACGCAGGCCGCCGTTCCCCGCCGGAGGCCCGCATGGGTCAGGCCTGTCTAACCCCATTACCCAGGTTTACCACCGCTATGGCTCAGACCGACGCGCCCCGTTTCGCCCCTTTCCCGCAGGGGCTGCCCCATGTGGCCTATGTCCTGCTCTGGTACCCTCTGTTCACCCAGCCCTTTATTTTCAGGGAAGTGGAGGGCCTGCGGCGGCTGCTGCCGCTCTCCGTCTTCAGCCTGTACGGGCGCAACCTGCGTCAATGCTCCACAGAAATGCGGGCGGCGGCCGGGGGCACTTACGTCTTCGGCGCGCGGCGCTTGCTGCTCGTGCTGGGCGAGGCGCTGCGGCAGTGCCTGCTGTACCCCCGGCGCACCTGGCGGCTGTTCCGGCGCAGCGTGTGTCGGCGCTGGCAGAGCTGGGAAACCCTGGGCGAAAATTTTTGGGCTTTCTGCGTGGGCCTCTACCTGGGCCGCCTGTTTCAGGAAGCGGGCATCGACATGATCTACGCCCCGTGGCCGCGCGGCACGGCCACGGCCGCCTGGGTAGCGGCCAGCATCGCCGACCTGCCCTTTGCCACCGCCGCCCGCGGCGACAACCTGGCCCCGGCTGATCCGGATCTGGGCGACAAGCTGGGCGCGGCCTTTTTTGTCCGCGCCAACAATGCGGCGGACCAGGCCCGCATTGAAGCCTTTGATCAGGGCCAGGCGCGGGGCAAGGTGGCGCTGGTCTACAACAGCCTTACCCTGTCGCTGCCCCCGCTTGCCCCCGTCCAAGAGGAGGAGCCCGCCCCCCCCGGCGCGACCCGGCCCATGCCCCGCCCCGTGCGTTTGCTGGCCCTGGGCCGTTTTGACGTCACCAAGGGCTTTGACGTGCTGTTGCGGGCCTGTGCCCTGCTGCGGGACAGGGGGCTGGACTTCACTCTTACCCTGGCCGGCGGGGGCGGGGCCGTTATGGGCCTTGGGCGCATGTCCGCCCGCATTTCGCAGCTGCGCAGGGATCTGGACCTGGAGGGCCGCGTGCGCCTGCCCGGCCTTGTTTCCCACAACGACCTGCCGCACATGCTGCAGGAGCACGACATTTTTGCCGCGCCCTGCATTGTGCACGCCTCTGGCCGCCGGGACGGCATCCCCAATACGGTCATTGAGGCCCTGGCTTACGGCCTGCCTGTGGTAAGCACCACGGTCAACGCCCTGCCGGAAGTGGTGCGCGACGGCGAAACCGGCCTGGCCGTGCCGCCGGGCGACGCCCCGGCCCTGGCCGACGCCCTGGCCCGCCTGGCTGACGATGCGGATCTGGCCCGGCGTCTGGGCCGTGCAGGGCGGCGTCTGGCCGAAGAAATGTTCGACCCCGAACGCAACAGCCGCCGCCTGGCGGACGTTTTTATCGCCCAATATGGGGCTTGGCGGCGCTCATGTGCGGCATAGCGGGCCTTTGCCAGACGGACGGCGGGCCGCTGCCGCCTGAGGCGGACCAGTGGGTGCGGGCCATGACCGACCGCATGGCCCACCGCGGCCCGGACGGTTCCGGCCTCTGGCGGGAAGGGCCGGTGTGCCTGGGGCACCGGCGGCTCTCCATCATTGACCTGGCCGGCGGCGGCCAGCCCATGTGCAGCGCCCAGGGCGACCTGACCGTCACCTTCAACGGCGAGATCTATAATTTTGCGGAGCTCAGGCAGGAGCTGCAGGCCCGCGGCGCGCGCTTCCAGACGGATTCGGATACGGAAGTGATCCTTGAAGGCTACCGCATCTGGGGCCCGGACTGTCTGGAGCGCTTTGACGGCATGTTCGCCTTTGCCCTCTGGGACGCGCCGCGCCGTCGCCTATTCTGCGCCCGGGATCGCTTCGGCAAAAAGCCTTTTTTCTACACCGTGCAGCAGGGGCGCTTTCACTTCGCTTCCGAAGTGACGGCGTTGGAGCAGGTTCCGGGCCTGAACCTGACCCTGGACCCCGCCGCCCTCATGCGCTACCTGGCCTACGAATACGTCCCCACCCCCCAGACCATGTATAAGGAAGTGGTCAGCCTGCCGCCTTCCCACTGGCTGCTGCTGGAGGACGGCGCGCTGCGCGTGGGACGCTATTGGGACATGCCCGTGCCGGAGGAGGACGACCCCCGGCCCGTGCCGCAGCTCTGTGAGGAGCTGCGCGACCTTCTGGCCCGCGCCGTGCGGCGGCGCATGGTCAGCGACGTGCCCCTGGGCGTCTTTCTCTCGGGCGGCATAGATTCCACCATTGTGGCCGGGCTCATGGCCCGGCAGTCCGCAACGCCCATCAAAACCTTTTCCATCGGCTTCAGCGAAGCCAGCTACGACGAATCGCGCTACGCGCGTCTGGCTGCGGCCGCCTTCGGCACAGAACACCACGAGCGCGTGCTCTCGGCCGCCCAGTGCGCCGATACCCTGCCCGGCATCATCAGCTGCATGGACGTGCCCATGGCCGACGCCTCCGTGGCGCCCACCTGGCTGCTCTCCGGCGTCACGCGCGAAAAAGTTACCGTGGCCCTGGGCGGCGACGGCGCGGACGAGCTCTGGGCCGGCTACGAGCACTACATCGGCTTCAACCTGGCGGAGCGCTACAACGCCCTGCCCGCCGGCCTGCGCCGCGGCCTGGTGGAGCCCCTGGCCCGGCTGCTGCCTTCCTCCGCCGGCTACATCAACCCGCGCCTGGCCGTGGAGACCTTCCTGCGCGCGGCGGCCGCCCCGGCCTGGCAGCGGGTGCAGACCATGCTCACGGCCCTGGGGCCGGACGCGCAGGCCGATCTCCTCGCCCCGGCCGTGCGGGAGCGCGCCCCGGAGCTGCTCAGGCCCGCAAACCTCTTTGCCCCCACCCGCGCCGCCTATGAGCACTGGCAGCCCCCGCAGGCCGCCGCGCCCCTGGCCCGCGCCTTCCACGTCTATGTGCGGCAGTTCCTGCTGGACGACATCCTGGTCAAGGTGGACCGCTGCTCCATGCTCCACAGCCTGGAAGTGCGCGCCCCCTTCCTGGATAAGGACGTGGCCGCCTTTGCCGCGCGCCTGCCCGTGCGCTACAGGCTCCACGGCTTCAAGCGCAAGTGGCTGCTCAAGAAAGCCTTTGCGGACCTGCTGCCCAGGGAGATCCTCCACCGCAACAAGCGCGGCTTCCAGATCCCCGTGGCCCAGTGGCTGCGCGGCCGCCTGCGTCCGCTTATGGAAGACCTGCTGGCCCCGGAGGCCCTCACCGCCCAGGGCCTGTTCAATCCCGCCGCTGTGCGCGCCCTTATGGATGCCCACCTCTCCGGCAAGGCCGACCTGCGCAAGCCCCTTTGGACCCTGCTGGTTTTCCAGCTCTGGTGGCGCGCCCGCCGCGATGGCCGCGGGCCGGCGTGCTGAGCGTTTTTTGTGGGGGGGGAGATTGGTGCTTTGTGGGGGGAAGGAAACTTTTGTGAACAAAAGTTTCCTTCCCCCCATGCCCCCCATCCTTCAAGAAACTTTTCTTTCTCAGGGGACGCGCCGGGCGTACCCTGAAGGAAGAGTTCAGTTTGCGCCGGGCTGGGTTGGCGTTGCCTTTCCCCCCGGCAGGTGCGCGCGGCATAAAGCAGACGCGCCGGAAGGAGCTTTCCATGCCCCCATGCCCATTTCCCCCGCTGCGCCGTCCCGGCAAAGCCCTGGACGAGGCGGAAGCCCTGGATATTCTGCGGCGTGCGTCCGTGGCCACGCTGGCCTGTCTGAGCCCTACCGGCTATCCCTATGCCGTGCCGCTCAATTTCGTTTTTGCGGAGCCCGCCGCCGTCTATTTTCACTGCGCTGCGGAGGGGCACAAGGTGGAGGCCCTGCGCAGCGAGGCGCGGGTAAGCCTGGCCGTGGTGGGGCATGCGCAGGTGCAGCCGGAGCGCTTTACCACCAGCTACGCCAGCGTGGTGGTTTTTGGCCGGGCCGCGCTGGTGACCGGGGCCGAGGAGCGGCGGCGGGCCCTCATGGCCCTTGTGGCCAAATATGCGCCGGATTTTTATGAGAAGGGCCGGGCGTATGTGGAGGGCTACCGCAAGCCCCTGGCCGTCTGGCGGGTGGATGTGGCGCGCCTGACCGGCAAACGCGGCGGCGCGGCGTAGGGCCGCGCCTTCCTGAAAGGCCCCTGGCCGCGGCGCGCGCCGAGGGACGCCGCAAGCGCTCTTTGCGGAGGAGAAACCGGCATGCTGTGGGAATGGGCGGCTGCGGCCGCGGCGGTCATCGTAGCGGTGCTGTTCTGCCTGCGGCTTACGCGGCAGGGCCTGGGCACGCTGGAAGAGGAGCGCGACCGCTGCCTGGAACGCATCCGCCAGATGGAAGAACAGGTGCGGGAAGACCAGAAGAACATGCCCTCCGGCGAGCATCTGCGCATTGTGCACGCCGCGCTGGAAGACCTGCTGCGTCAGGCCGGCAATCCGGCGCAGGACAGCCTGCTGGTGGAGATGGAAGCGGAGGGTCAGGCCCTGGTCTGGCGGTTGCCCGGCCCCGACGGCGCGCCGGAAGAGTGGCGGGTGCGGCTCTTCATGCGGGAGCGCGAGCTGCGCGGCACGCACAAGGTGGCCCACGGCCAGGCCCGTTGGCGGCTCAGCGGCCCGGCCTCGGAAGAGGAATTTACGGATCTGGCGCAGCTCTTGCGCGCCTGCAACGTCCGGCTGGCGCGGCGCACGCGCTTGGCAAGCCTGCCGCCCCAGCCGGGGGCCGACCTGCCGGATCAGACAGGGGCGGAACCGGAACACCTGGCCCGCCGTTTTGCCCGCCTGGGGCCGCGCCGCAAGGCCGGGGCGCGGGATGCGGCCCGGCGCTCCGGCGAAAAACCCGCGCCGCCTTCCCTGCGCCGGTCGGATTAGAGAGTTTCAACTTTGAGATGCCCTGGCGGCTGCGTGAGCAGAGGCCTGCCGTGCAGGGGGAAGCGCGATCCGTTTGCACTGTTAAGCGCCGAAACGGGCGTGCCGCAAATTTTGAGCCTGCCTGTTCTCAAAGGTAATCTGCTCTACAGCTGATTGCCGTTGCGGGCGCTCCTTTTTACAGGCAGGCCCGGCGTTCCGTTGCGGCTGGCGGCTGCCCGCGCGTCCTGGGTGCGCCTGCCCCTTGAGGGGGAAAGGTTTTTGAAAATCTATACCTCCATACTGAAGGTCAGGTTGCGGAACCAGTCCGGCACGGCCACGGGGCGGCCCTGCGGGTTGACCAGCGCGTGCTGGGTCATGCCAGTGGCGAGGAGGCGCGTCTTGTCCTCGTTCCATATCTCATATACAAAGCGCAGAGACGCGCGCCCCCATTCGTCGATGCCGGCGCGCACCAGCACCAGGTCGTCGTAGCGGGCGGGGGAGCGGTAGCGGCATTGGGCCTCGCGCACGGGCAGGATGATGCCCCGGCGCTCCACCTCGGCATAGCCCATGCCGCAGCGGCGGATGTAGTCGCCGCGCGCGCGTTCAAAAAGGTGCAGGTATTCGGCATAGTACAACACGCCCATGGTGTCCGTTTCGCCGTAGGACACCCGGTGGGGCATCCAGACATGGGGGATGGGAAAAGCGTCATGCATAGGCTGACTCCTTATGGATTTGCGTACAGGGTTTCGCGTTGTGGGCGGTTGGGCGCGCTGGTGCTGCTGGGGGCGCTGCTCGCGGCCTGCGCCAAAAAAGCGCCCACGCCGGAGCTTGAGCCCCTGGGCCCGCCCGTGGCCATGGAAAGCCCGGAATTTTTTGTCGCCTATCTTGCCCCGCGCAACCAGGATCTGGCCAGTTGGAAGGACATGGCCCCCACGGTGCGCAAGTCCCTCAATTATGTCAACACCCGACCCCAGAGCGGCGTGGCCGTGCAGCGGCCCGGCCTGAGCGTGACCTGGGGCGAGATCGGGCGCACGCTGGCCCGCCTACAGGATCTGCTGCCGCGGCTGGACGCCGAGCCGCAGCTGCTGCTGGAGAACTTCCGCTGGGTGGAAGTGGCGGGCGGCATCAATTACTCCGGCTATTACGAACCGGCGGTGCGCGCCAGCCGCACCCGCAAGCCCGGCTATACCCAGGCCATTTATGCCCGGCCGCCGGAGCTGAGCAAGGTGCTGGCCCAGAAGGGCCGCTATTATGACCGCCGCACCATTGAGGAAAAGCAGGTGCTGGCGGGCCGCGGCCTGGAGCTGGCCTGGGCCGCCGACCCCGTGGACGTGTTCTTTCTGGAGATCCAGGGCTCCGGCCGCCTGATTTTTGACGACGGCACCCAGGCCTACGTCAACTACGCCGGGCAGAACAAGCACAAATACAAAAGTTCTGGCCGCATCATGCGCGAGAAGGGCCTGCTCAAGCGCGGGGATATCTACGAGCAGCGCGAGTGGTTCCGCAACAATCCCGACCGGGTGCGCGAAATCCTCAATGATAATCCGAGCTACGTCTTTTTCCGTTTTGGCACGCGCGGCCCCACAGGGGCCATGGGCTACCAGGTGGACGACTGGCTGAGCCTGGCCACGGACAGGGGGTTTATCCCTCTGGGTGCGGTGGTGGCCTACGGCGTTAATGCCCCGGACGAAAAGCGGGGCCGCGTGCCCCTGCGCGGCATTGGCTTTGCCCAGGACGTGGGCGGGGCCATTAAGCGCAACCGCATTGACATCTTCTGCGGCGGCGACGAGCGCGCCAACTATGTGGCCAGCCACCTGGACGCCAAAGGCCCGGCCTGGGTGCTGCTGGCGAAGTAAGCCGGTTTGTGGGGTGGAGGGGGAGATTTTTGCGTGCTGCCCTTCCGCCCGTAACCAGCGCTGCTGTCTTTGCCCGTAATTCCCTTCGGCGTACCGAGACAAACTTCTTCGCCGTAACGGACGAAAATCCCCTTTGGCACAGCGACGGGTTGCGTCCGGCGCGTCCTGGACGGAGTCTGGTCGGATTTGTGGGCGGCTCAGGGCTGCGCCGGGCGGGCTGCGGCCGGAACGTCGCCTGCGGGCGGGTTTGCCTTGGCCGTGTCGGCGGCCATATACGGGCGCAGGGATTTGGCGAACTCGATGAGCCCGCGCTGGGTATTGCCAAAGGCGCGCGGCGTGGCTGCGGCGCCGTGGTCGCCTCCGGCGGTCGACGCCGCAGGGGCCTCGCCGGCGGTCGGTCCCGCCGCCACGGCGGGGTGGAGCTCCCGTTCCACCAGGGCGTATGCGGCCATGCCGGCCACGCCCACAACCACCATCAGGGCCAGAAACAGCACGGAGCGCACCAGCATGCGCGCGCCTTCCGTCATGACGGCACCTCCTGATCTGCGGCGGCGGGCAGGACGTCCAGGCTGTCGCCGGGGCGCAGCGTGCCGCCGCGCAGCACGCGGGCAAAGATGCCCTGGGTGGGCATGATGCATTCGCCCATGGTATGAAAAATCTGGCAATGGCTGTGGCATTCCTTGCCGATCTGGGTCACTTCCAGCAGGGTTCCTCCCCCAGCCAGGCGCGTGCCCACGGGCAGGGCGGCCAGGTTGATGCCGTCCACAATGAGGTTCTCGCCAAAGCAGCCGTTCGCTACCTTGGCCCCGCGGGCCTTGAAGGCGGTGATGGCCTGCCAGGAGAGCAGGCTCACCTGCCGGTGCCAGGGCCCGGCGTGGGCGTCGCCCTCAATGCCGTGTTCCGGCACGAGCACGGCCTGATCCACGGGTTTTTTGGCCACGCCCTTTCTGGCGCTGACGCATACGGCCACAATCCTGCCCATATGTTATGCTCCCTTCCACGGCTGCGCTGGACAGCCATAGCGCACGCAGCTTAGCACAGCCCGGCCTGCTCCGCCAGGGGGGCGGCGGCAGGAACGTCGCGTCCGGTTCAGCCGTAGACGCGGGGTGCCACACCTTGCATTGGGCTTTGGCGCTTTGGCAAAAACAGCTGCACCTGCATCTATTGCCGTGCTGGCATTACTTGCGAAAGACGAATAAATATTCATGCGCCAGAAGAAGGAAATTGTATTTCACGCTGTTTGTTTTCCAGTAACCTGTTGCCTTGCAGTTATGCTGTTCTTTGATAATGATTTCCTTGGTGGTAAATCCGGCTTCAGTAAAAATATTCATGACAGCAAAGCCCATAGGAATGACGCAACCTTTTTTTCGCGTATCACCCATCAATATAGCGCAAAACTTACCAGGCTTTAATACGCGGTAGCTTTCTGCTGCAACGCTGTGCATCTGCAACAAAAATTCTGGGATGGGAAGTAGTGAGAGGTCTCCATCTGTATTTGTACTGTAGTGAATTATATCTGCATAGGGCGGATGGGTGCAGATTAGGTCAATGCTCGCAGCATTCAGAAACGAAAGATTCCTGGCGTCGCCATGAACTATGTGTACATGACCGCCATCCTGGAATAAAAAATCAGTTTTTTCTTTGCATATTTCAAGTGAATTACGGTTGATATCAACGCCAATGCAGTTTCTTCTGAGTAGTTTTGCCTCCACAAGGGTAGTTCCACCTCCGACGAATTGATCGAGTACCAGATCGCCCTCTGTGGAATAGCGGAGCAGCAAGTTTCGTGGAATAAATGGAGACCAGTTGCCACGGTATTTCGCATCGTGTGTAGCCCAATTCCCTCTCTTCGGAAACGACCAGACTGTATTCAGTTCCAACTCGAAATCGTCTGGTCCCCACTTTGTTATGGTCATACAAATACTCTTTTTATGGCGCCATTTTCAAGATCATTGATATTGTAGATATGTTGCATAACGCCGAACGTTTCCTCAAGGTTGTTTCGCGCAGAACGCCAGCCCTGCCCATCGGTGAACCAGACGAACGTAAATCCCTGAATCTGATCTGCTTCAAGGGCCAGCGTCTTGTAGCTGCGGGCGGTTTCATTCAGCTTCGAACCGCCACTGGCATAAAAATTTGTTTCTACGCCATAGATGGCGGACGGTGTTTTGACAACGAAATCGAAACGTTTTACGGCCTTGCCGTTATTGGAAAGTGCAGCAAGGGAAATACCCCATGCCTTCTCTATTGCAGCTATGGTCATTTCTTTGAAATACGTTACATCGCGCACAAATCCTGAGCGCTGCAAAAATGATTCTACAATATTTTCCATTAGGTGCCCGCCGCGATTCTTCCTCCCATTGCTGTCAAGCCCTGTTTCAACGCCCGTGGCATAGTCGACAAGATTTGAGATAATATGTTTTTGTAGCAGGTCAAACAATCCCGTTTTTCTCATGAATATCTTATATTGTTCCAGTGGGTAATTCTGGTCTTTAAATGAGTATAAAAATTCGCCATCGCCATCTATAGCATAGATTTCATGGCCTCGAACGGCCAGTAAGAGCGGAATGCATTGTAACGTCTCTGGGTAGCGCGTTGTAATATCTTCAAATTTTTGCTCTATATTTTCTGCACCAATAAGTGCATTTAAAATATTCAGCTCAATATTTATACAGTCTATATTTTTATAGACTTTAGAAAAGTCAACGTAGTATCTGTAGTCGGAAATGCTGGATTTGAAGTTTGTAAGCCATTCTGCAAAATTGCGCATCAGGAAACCTCGCTAGGCGTTGCAGATCAATAATTCGCTGATCTTGTTGCGTGATGTGCCGACAGAATTGATGGCCCGGCTTGCGCCGATCCGCAAGACCTTGTGTTTAGAGTAGAGACGGTCAAAAAAATCGTCTGTCGCATTTGTATTCTTTGGGTCGCTGTTGCTTGCCACAATGTGCGCCCCCCGCTCACTCATGGCGTCAATAAACTGCGCCAGCTCGATCTGTTCGTTGTCCCCAAAGCCGCCTTCGGCGTAGGAGGTAAATCTTGCCGTTGCCGAAAGCGGGCGATATGGCGGATCGAAATAGACAAAGGTATTTGAATCAATAACATCGCGAGATTTTTTGTAATCGGCACAGACAATGGTCACCTTCTGCAGCGCTTCGGAGGCGGCTTTCAAGTTGGCGGCATCACAAATCTTTGGATTTTTGTAGCTGCCCTGCGGAACATTGAAACATCCTTTTGAATTTACCCTGTAGAGTCCATTAAAACATGTTTTGTTGAGAAAAATAAACAGGGCTGCAAGCTCAACAGGGCTGCATGCCATTGATTTTATGGCATTAAATCTATCTCTTAAGCCATAATATTGTTTTTTGCGTAGGGCGCTGCTTGCAGGGAGGTAGCTGGCTTCAAATTCTTGTAAATGCTTTATAATGTCTGTAACATTGTCTCTAATTGTTTTGTATGTTGTGATTAGTGATGCATTAATATCGCTTATATATGCTTCTTGTATTTTATAGTTGGTTATGACATCAAATAATACTGCACCACCACCAACAAAAGGTTCTGCATATTTTGTAATTCGTTTTCCAAGCTCTAATGGATATTGTTTTCGAATATCTGTAAGAACTTGTGACTTTCCCCCAGCCCACTTCAGAAAGGGTTTGATTGGCATATCTGCAGGTGCATCGAATCTTCTGCTGCGCCCGTCTTCCGGCTTTGCAGCTGTTATTGGAATAAGCCATATCTTGCCGACAAAAGTTGCCCCTGCAATGCGTTCCTCAGAGCAAAGCTTGGCAACGCGCCGTTGGGAAATTTTCCACTTTATGGCGGCTTCTTTTGTTGTCATGACGTGCATGTAAACTTCCTCAAATTTTATATTATTCCGATGTCGGAATATTGTCAAGTCAAAATTCTCCCCCCTGCAACATGCGCTTGGTGCCTGGGCCACGAATAGCTATTTTTGTCTTGTTCGTTGGGGAAAGTCTGTACGGCAGGGGTTATCTTATCCCCCACAGGAGGGGTAACGGTGAAGATTTTTGAAACTGGACTGTACGGCCCGGGCACGCGAGCATCCCCTTATGTAGGTCGGCCGCATGGCGAGGTTTGGCGGCAGCCCGCCATAGCGCGATTACTTTTGTGGGGTGGCCGTGGCCAGGCCGCGTTCCTGCAGGAGGCGGACGACCTTTTGGCAGAACTGGGGCAGCAGGGCTGCGGCCTGGGGGGTGAGCTCCGGCTGCATGGTATGGTAGTCAAAGGGCTGGAGGCCCACAACAATGGCTTCCACCTGGTGCCCGGCCAGGCGGCAGGTGATGAGGGTATCCACCAGGTCGGTCTGGTGCATGGAATCGCGGAAGCTGAGGCTTTTGCGCAGGTCTTCGCCTTCCAGCAGGTAGACGGTGCCGGGGGCTTCCGGGCCGAGCACCACGTCCAGAACCACGAGCTGATCGCAGTCCATGAGGGTGCTCATGAGCCGGAGGCCCATGGTGCCGCCGTCCTCCAGGCTGACGTGCTCCGGCCAGGCATAATGCTGTTGCAGGTATTCCACGGCGCGCACGCCGAAGCCTTCGTCAGTCATCAGAATATTGCCCACGCCGAGAATGAGCAGGCGCTGGTTTTCCACGTCGCGTCCTTGGGTTGGGGAAAAAAGAAGCGGGGGCCGGGGCCCCCGCTTCGGGTGTTTGGCTACGCCGGATTACAGAACGCGGAACTTGTGCACTTCGTTGGTTTCGCCGTCAATGACGTGCACGGCGCAGGCCATGCAGGGGTCAAAGGAGTGCACTGTGCGCAGGATTTCCACGGGGCGCTTGGGGTCGGCCACGGGGGTGCCGATAAGGGCCTCTTCCACCGCGCCCAGCACGCCCTTGTCGTCGCGCGGGCCCAGGTTCCAGGTGGAGGGCACCACCAGCTGGAAGTTGCCGATCTTGCCGTTCTCAATGCGCATCCAGTGGGAAAGACCGCCGCGCGGCGCGTCCAGAAAGCCCACGCCCTTGGCGTTGGCGGGCACTTCGTAGTTTTCGACGATCTGCTTGTCTTTGGCGATGTTGTTTTCGTATTCGTCCAGCCAGGCGCCGGTCTGCTGGGCAATGGCCAGGGTCTGGATGCCGCGGGCGGCGGTGCGGCCCAGGGTGGAGAAGAGGGCCTCGGGGCCCACGCCCAGGGTTTTGAGCACATGATCCACCATGGGCTTGATGACCTTGTGGTTCTGGCCGTAGGCCACCAGCATCTGGGCCAGGGGGCCGGTCTCCATGGAGTGGCTGTCGTAGCGCGGGGCCTTGAGCCAGGAGTAGCGGTCCGTATCGCCCATCTTGGTGAAGGCGGGCTTGGTTTCGCCGTCATAGGGGGCGCGGGCGGTTTCGCCCTCGTACCAGCTGTGGCGGACGTGTTCGGCGATTTTGGCGGGGTCGAAGCCCTGCACGTCGCCGATTTTGCGGTTGTAGATGACGCCGGGCTTGTACCAGCGCTTGTTGAGGTCGCGCTCGCCGCCGGCGGCGGGGAATTCGCCGAAGGCCATGAAGTTGGTGGTGCCGCCGATGCCGGCCCAGTCCTTGTATGCGCCGCCCACCAGGAGCAGGTCGGGGATGTAGACCTGCTCCACAAAGGCACGGGCTTTTTTGTACAGCTCGCGGAATTCCTTGATGCGCTCAGGCTTGAGGGCGTCGTAACAGGTTACGCCGCCGCCCACGGTGAACTGGGTGTGGGGATTTTTGGCGCCGAAAACGGCCATGCCGCGGGCCACATCCACCTGCACGCGCAGGGCCTCAAGGTAGTGGGCTGTGGCCACCAGGTCGGCTTCGGGCTCCAGGTAGTAGGCGGGGTGGCCGCCCAGGAAGTAGGCGTTGGTAAAGGGGCCGAGCTGGCCGCTTTCCACAAAGGCTTTGAGTTTGGCCTGCACGGCGGCCAGGTCCGCGGCCTTGACCTTGCGGGGCGAGATGGATTCGGCCAGCTTGGCGGCCTTGGCCGGGTCGGCCTTGAGGGCGTTGGCCACGTCCACGAAGTCCAGGGCGTGCAGGTGGTAGAAGTGCACGATGTGGTCGTGCATGAACTGCATGGCCAGCACCAGGTTGCGGATGTAGGTGGCGTTGGCCGGGATGGGCTTGTTGATGGCGTCTTCCAGGCAGCGGGTGGAGGCCAGGGCGTGGGTGTAGGTACAGACGCCGCAGGTGCGCTGGGTAAAGTGCTGGGCGTCGCGCGGGTCGCGGCCTTTGAGGATGAGCTCCAGCCCGCGGAAAAGGGTGCCGCAGCTGCGGGCGTCTTTGATTTTGCCGCCTTCCACTTCCACTTCAATACGCAAATGCCCCTCAATGCGGGTCAGCGGGTCCACCACAATGGGACCGGAATAGCTGCTCTGGGGCGTCGCTTTCACTTGACTCATGGTTTACCCCCTAGTTCTGGTAAAACGGCGTCATATCGTCCCAGAAATTGGGCTCGCTGCAACCGATGCAGGGATGCCCCGCGCCCACAGGCCAGTTGGTTTCATTGAAGAGAACCTTGGGACAGTTATTGTAGGTTTCCGGCCCTTTGCAGCCCACTTCGTACAGGCACCAGCCTTTGCGCGCCTCTTCGGAATTGAAGGAGGGCGCAAACTCGCCGGCGTCGAAGTGCTTGCGGCGTTCGCAGAGGTCGTGCACGCTCTGACCGTAGAACATGGTGGGGCGGCCGAGCTCGTCCAGGTCGATCTTCTGGCCCTGGAGGAAGGCCACCAGCGCGCCTACCATATTGAGGGGGTTGGGAGGACAGCCGGGAATGTTGATGCCCTTGACGCCCAGGTCGGCAAAGCAGTCGTTGACGCCCTTGGCCCCGGTGGGGTTGGGCTTGGCGGCCTGCACGCCGCCGTAGCAGGCGCAGGTGCCGATGTTTACCACGGCCTTGGCCTTGGGCAGAATGCCCTTGCAGATGTCGTACATGGTGTGCCCGGCGATGTAGCCGAACTTGTTGTCCTGCGCGGTGGGGATGGCGCCCTCCACCATGCAGACGAAGCCGTTGGGGTTGGCCACGGCGGCCTGCAGGGCCTCTTCGGCGGCGTCGCCTGCGGCGGCCATGATGGTTTCGTGGTAGTCAAGCGAAATGGTGTCCAGAATAACGGCGTCGATAAAGGGCTTGTAGGTGCGCAGCAGCGCTTCGGAACAGCCCGTGCACTCGGCGCAGTGCAGGTAGACCACCGAAGGACGGCGGCCCGTAAGGGCGGCGGCCACTTCGGAAGCAAAGGACGGCCCGAACCCCATGGTCACGGCCACGGCCGTGCAGAACTTCATGAAGTCGCGGCGGCTGATGCCCTGGCGTTCCAAACGCTCTTCCCCGCCTTTTTTGCCCAGACCCACGGCAATACGCATAATAGCCTCCTGGCAAAAGTGAATAAGGCTTGCGATGCGGGCTCTGCCACAGAGCCCTTGTGCGGCGCGAAAAAAACCCTCACGCCGTCCACGTCGCGGCAGCTCGCGGCCCAACCCGGCATAAACCGGCGCCCCGGCGGCGCTGCCTGGAAAATGTAACTCCTGGAAATGGCCGGCGCGCGGCGCGTGGGCCGCAACACGACAACGCCCCGTGCCCCACGGCAGCGTCGTCCGCCATTGCCGTCACCATATACCCCAGGTCTTGTGCGGTCAATACAGTTGGGCGGAAAATGCGGGCGAAATGCGGCGGATACGCCCCAAGGGGGAAGGGCATCCCTTCACGCCCCGTCGGCAGGCTTAAGGGGCCTGTTGCCTCCGGCGCAGCCTTGGGCTAAAATACAAAAATATATGTCCAAACGTCCGCGCCGGGAACCCCGGCAGCATTTTACCGCATGAGGAAGGCATGAAAACCGAATCTCTTTGTCTGCACGCGGGCTACGAACCCGGCAACGGCGAGCCGCGCGTGGTGCCCATTGTGCAGAGCACCACCTTCAGGTACGCCACCACCGCCGCGGTGGCCAAGCTCTTTGATCTGGCCGAGGCGGGCTTTTTTTACACCCGGTTGGGCAACCCCACGGTGGACGCCGTGGAGCGCAAAATCGCCGCTCTGGAAGGGGGCGTGGGCGCGCTCTGCACCTCCTCCGGGCAGGCTGCCAGTATGCTTTCCGTGCTCAACGTGGCCCGCGCGGGCGACCATGTGGTCAGCGCCTCCAGCATTTACGGCGGCACCTTTAACCTTTTTGCCGTCACCCTCAAGCGCCTGGGCATTGACGTGACCTTTGTGGACCAGAGCGCCACGGACGCCGAGCTGGAAAAGGCCTTCCGCCCAGAAACCCGCGCCGTGTTCGGCGAAACCCTCTCCAACCCCTCCATGGACGTGCTGGACCTGGAGCGCTTTGCCAGGCTGGCCCACCGCCACCGCTTGCCCTTTATAGTGGACAATACCTTTGCCACGCCCGTGCTCTGCCGTCCTTTCGAGTTCGGCGCGGACATTGTGGTCCACTCCACCACCAAGTACATGGACGGCCACGCCCTGCAGATGGGCGGCGTCATCGTGGACAGCGGCAACTTTGACTGGACTTCCGGCAAATTCCCGGAATTTACCGAGCCCGACCCCTCCTACCACGGGCTTATCTACACCCAGGCCTTCGGGGCTGCGGCATATATCGTTAAAGCCCGCGCCCAGCTCATGCGCGACATGGGCTGCTGCCAGACCCCGCAGGGCGCGTTCTACATCAACCTGGGGCTGGAAACCCTGCCCCTGCGCATGGAGCGCCACTGCCGCAACGCCGAGGCCGTGGCCCGCTGGCTCTGCGAGCAGCCCGCCGTGGAGGCGGTCAATTACCCGCGCCTGCCCGGCCATCCGCATCAGGCCCTGGCCCAAAAATATCTGCCCCACGGCTGCAGCGGCGTCATCGCCTTTACCCTCAAGGGCGGCCGCGAGGCCGGGGCCCGCTTTATCGACGGCCTCAAAATGGTCTCCCTGGAAGTGCATGTGGCCGACATCCGCACCTGCGTGCTCCATCCGGCCAGCTCCACCCACCGTCAGCTTACGGACCAGCAGCTTACGGACGCGGGCATCTCGCCCGGCATGGTGCGGCTTTCCGTGGGCACGGAGCATCTGGACGACATTCTTGAGGATCTGGGCCAGGCTTTGGCCCAGGCTTAACGTCAGGGCAGGGGCGGCGACAGGCGCGCCTTTTGCCTTCTGGCGGCGTCAAAATTTCGGGCCGGGCCGGGGCTGTACCATAAGAGTACTATCCCCGTCCCGGCCCGAACCTTTCCCTTGCCAGGGAACAAAAGCCATCCCGCGCCTATGCGGTCTTCGTCCCGAACCGTTGCTTTTTCGGAGAACAAAAGCCATCGCCTGTCGCCGCCCCCGCGGCGTGCCCCTGCTCCCTGCGGCGACGGGCGGGCGAGGGCTATTCCGTCCCGGAAGGCCTTTTTCTTATTCCCGCGAGCCGTCCGTGCTCAGCAGGATGACGGCGGCCAGCACCAGCGCGCCGCCCAGCCAGCCCGCCGGGGGGAAGGATTCGTCCCAGAACAGCCAGCACCACAGCGTGCCCAGCACGGGCTCCAGATGGCAGGTGACGGCGGCCCGCACCAGGCTGATGCGCTGCAGGCCCTGGCCGTAGCAGATGTAAGCCAGGTAGCAGGTCAGCAGGCCCAGGGCGCTGAGCCAGCCCCAGGTGGCCGGGGCGTGGTGGGGCGGCAGGGGCGTCCAGGGGGCCAGGGCCAGAATGCCGCCCAGCAGCATGAAGGCGTAGATGGCGGCCGTGCTGTAGCGCGGCTGCCACCAGCGGTAGAAGGGATAGTGCGTGGCGTAGCACAGCCCGGCCAGCAGGCCGCAGGCAATGCCCAGGGCCGAAGGTTCGCCCCGCAGGCTGCCGCCCGAAAGGCAGACCAGCGCCGTGCCTGCCAGGGCCGTCAGGATGGCCGCCGCCTTGCGGCCCGTGATGCGCTCCCGGAAAAGCAGACGGGAGAACACGGCCACCCAGACCGGGGCCGTGTACAGCAGCACCACGGCCGTGGCCCCGCCGCTGAGCTTGATGGCGTACTGCATGGCCCCGAAAAAGACCCCTACGCCCCACACGCCGAAGGCCATAAAAATCAGGGCGTGCCTCGGCCGCACGCGCAGCGCCCCCGTGAACCAGGCGTGCAGGAAAAACAGCGCGCAGCCAAGGCCCGCCCGCCAGAAGGCCGTTTCCAGCGGCCCTGCCCCCGCCTGCAGGCAGAATTTGGAAAGCGGGCCCAGCAACGACCAGAGAAAAGCCGCCGACAAAATCCAGGCATAGCCGCTCGCGGAGCCGCCGGTGCGCATAGTGTGGTTTGCCCTTACGCCCCGACGGGCGGTTGCGGATTATGGGCCGGAGGCTGCGGCAGGGCCGCCAGGGCGTCCGGATTGAGGCCCAGAGCCTGAAGGACCAAACCGGCCACCTGGGTTTGTTGCCGGGGCAGGGGCAGGCCTTCCCAGCCCTTCCCCGCCAGCCAGAGGGGCACGCGGCGGGCGGCTTCGGTCACGTCGTTGTGCGTGCCGTCGGCGGTCATGCCGTGGTCGCTGGTGACCAGCACGGCGTAGCCCGCGTCCATCCATCGGGGCAGCCAGCGGGCCAGCAGACCGTCGGCCAGGCGCGCGGCGTCGCGGTATTCCCGGCTTTCCGCCCCGTGGCAATGTCCGGCCCAGTCCACGCCCATGCTGTGGACCAGCAACAAATGCGGCGCAAAACGGCGGCAGAGACAGGCCGCGTCCGCAAACAGGGCCGGGTCGGGGTAGGCGTCCTGGTCGTAGAACAGGCCGTGGCTTATGGGCAGGGCCGGGTCGTCCGTCAGGCGGTGCCGGGCCGGGTCGTAGGGCGTGCCGTTGCAGAGTTCGTGCACCCAGTGGTAGGCGGCGGCGGCCGTGGTCAGCCCTGCGGCGCGGGCCAGGGAAAAAATGGTGGGCCCTGGGCAGGGGGCAGGGTCGTCGTTGCGCAGGATGCCGCTCCGGGCCGGGCTGAGCCCGCTGAACAGGGCGGCGTAGAGCGGGCGCGAAAGGGGCGGCAAGGCGCAGTCCAGGGCTGTATAGCGGGCCGTTCCCGCTTCTTCCAGGGCGCGCAGGGCGGCCAGGCAGCGTCGGGCCGTGGCCGCGTTCAGCCCGTCCAGCAGCACCAGGCAGACGCGGGCCACTACCAGTCCCCCGGGCCGTCCGGGCGCGGGCCGAAGCCCAGGGCCGGAGCCTCGGCCCGCAGTTGCGCGGCCGTGAGGCCGCGCACCGGGCGGCTTTCCCTGAGCCAGGCCAGAAAGTTGTAGAGCTTGCGCCGCAGGGCCGCGGCCGCCGCCGCGTCCGGCACGTTGGGCGAACCGCCGGGCAACAGCTCGGAAGAATGCAGAAAAAGGTGCAGCACCTGCCCGCCGCGCCGGGCGTGCAGCCGGGCGCAGGCCCGCATGACCGGGGCCGCGTGCCATACGGGATTGGGGCTCAGCGCGCCCCAGAAGTGGAAATTGTCCGCCCAGGGCCTGCCGTGGCTCAGGCTGTGCCACAGCCACGCCAGGGGCCGGGCCAGCGGAATCTGCGTGAGGGGAGAAATGAGCAGGGCCGTGGCTGCCGGGGCGTGCGGTTCCGTCATGGGCGTCGCCCAATAGGGATCCGCCGGGGCCAGAAAGTGGTCCGGCCCGGCGTGGTCAAACACGCGCAAGGGGCAGACCGAGCTGTCCAGGGTAATGCCTTCCGCCGCCAGCAGGGGCCGCAGCGCGGCCTTGCAGTCCCACCTGCCCATGCGGAAGCTGGTCAGCGGCGCGGACTGGAAGTCGCGCCCGGCCTCCAGCAGGTTGTGCAGGCGTGCCCGCAGCAAGGGGCGGGGCAGGGTGTCCGTGCGCGGGGGCGGGCCGTCGTTCACCGCGTCCGCACTGAGGGGCGGGGTGCTCCAGTGGTGAAGATGCGCGGCGATTTCCGCGCCGCAGCTATCGCGCATCCAGGCCAGGTGAGGCCGGGCCTCCGCGTTGGCGAATACCGTATGGGCGCAGAACAGGGTGAGGGGAAAGCCCAGCTCCCTGGTCAGCGGCGCAAGCTCGCGCAGCAGGGCCACGTTGCGCACGCCGCAGCCCGTGGCGGCGTAGCGGCCCGAAAACAGGCCTTCTTCCTCCACGTCCAGGCTTACAATGACGCGCAGGGGTTCGGCAGGGGGGGACGGTCTGGTCATGGGGGCATCCTATGCGCAAGGGGCGCGCAAGGCAACGGGCAGGAACGCCTCGGCGCGCTGGTGCGGGCATCTTTGCTGCGGAAGCCGCGCCGGATGGGCGGAGTGAGCTTTTTGCCGCGCCGTGGCCGGGCTGCCAAAAAGGCGGACAAGGGGGAATTTTTGCGGCCTTGCGGGCCGCGCTTGCAAAAGAGTCGGGTTTGCATAATGATTGTTACTGGCATATGGGGCATACGCGCCCGCGCGCCGGGGCGGGGATCGCCCGCCAGGCCGTGCGGCGCGCCCTTCAGCCGTTTTGCCAGAGGAGAAGCATGCCCCAGGCCCTGCGCGTTGCGTTTTTGATGGAAGACCTGTGTTTCGGCGGCACCCAGCGACAGATGCTGGAGCTGGCCCGCCGCCTGGACCGCGGGCGCTTCACGCCCGTCATGCTCACCCTGACCGGCCCCACGGACCTGGACGCCCTGGCCCGCAAGGGGGGGATAGAGCTGCACCACCTGGGCCGCGACCGGCGGGTGGCTCCCCTGTTTTTTCTGCGCCTGGGGGCCGCGTTACGGCGGCTCAGGCCGGACGTGCTGGTGCCCTGCACGGCCCTGCCCAACATCTGGGGGCGCATCTGGGGGCGGCTGGCCTGGCCCGGCCGGACCGGAGCGCCGCTGGTGCTGGGTACCTGCCGGGGCGGCGGCGGCCCCGTGCGCCAGCACGAGCGCTGGCTCTGGCGGCTGGCGGATCAGCTGGTCTGCAATTCGCAGGCCCTGCGCGCCGTGCTGGAAGGCCTGGGCGTGCCGTCCGCGCGGCTCCATTATATTCCTAACGGGGTGGATACGGAATTTTTTGCCCCGGCGGATCCGCCTGCGGCGCGGCGCGCGCCTTTGATCCTGTGCGTGGCGCGTCTGGCCGGGGATAAGGACCATCTGACGTTGTTGCGGGCCTTTGCGCTGGTGCTGGCCCGCCACCCTGAAGCCCGGCTGCGCCTGGTGGGCGACGGCCCGGAGGAAGCCCGGCTGCGCCGCTGGGCCGCGGAACACGCGGCGGGCGCGCGGGTGGAGTTTGTGCCCGGCGGCCTGGACATGCGGGAACATTATGCCGCGGCGCGGCTGTTTGCCCTGGCTTCGGTGCGCGAGGGCCAGCCCAACGTGCTGCTGGAGGCCATGGCCTGCGGCCTGCCCGTATGCGCCACCGCTGTGGGCGGTGTGCCGCGCCTGGTGGAGGAAGGGGCCACGGGCCTGCTCTGCCCGGCGGGGGACGCCGCTGCCCTGGCGGAGAACTGCTGCCGCCTGCTGGAGGACGACGCCTGCTGCGCCCGGCTGGGCGACGCGGGGCGGGGGCGCGCGGTGCGGGATTTTTCTTTCGCCCGCATGGTGGCGGCGCACGAAGCCCTTATGGACAAAGCGCCCCGCAAGGGCGCGGGAGTTGTATGGCGCGGATAAAAAAGCAAGGGCCGACGCGGCCCGGCCTGTTGTGCCGGGGCCTGTTGCCGGTTCTGGTCTGGTGCTGCTGCGCGGCGTTGCCGCTCTGGCCGCAGGCCGCGATGGGCGCTGCCCCGGCCCAGGCCACAGACGGGGAGAAGACGCCTGCCGCCGCGGCTTCGGCCGACGCGCCGCAGGGGAAGGCCCCGGCGGCAGGGCAGGCGGCTCCGACCGCCGCGGACACGGCTGCGGCCCCGACGGAAGTGACTGAATTGTGGACCGGCTCCATTTTTTCTTCCACCTATCGGGTGGGGGTGTGTTTTTCCGCTGCCGGGGCGGTGCGCGGGGTGGTGCATTTGCGCCTGCGCAACGGGCAGGTGGACGTGTACCACATTACCGGCAGCGTTAAAGACAATGTGGTCAAGGCGCGCCACAGTTCCGGCCACAGCTTCGAGGGCCGGCTGACGGCGGCGGACCGGGTGGAAGGCGTGATCCGGCTGAAAAACGGTCTGCGCCTGGATGTGGAGGGCCGCCGCGTGCAGGGCGTGCCCCTGACGGGCGGGGATTGCTCGCCGCCCGCTGCGGAGTGAGCCCCAAGCCGAGGAGGAGGCGTCATGTTCTGGATCTGGTTTGTGCTGGCGGTGGGGCAGTGCGCCCTGTTGTTCATCCTGGCCCGCACGGGCGAAGGCCTGCCGCGCCGCGCGCAAGAAGACGCCGCGGCCGCCGACGCCGTGCCCAAGGCCCAGTGGCCCGCTGCAGCCCTGATCATTCCGGTGGCGGGTACGGACCCGCGCATGGAGAGCGCGCTGCGCAGTCTGTTGTCGCAGGATTATCCGGGGCTTGCACCTGTGCTGGTCACGGCCGAGGAGCAGGAGCCCGCCGCGGCCCTCATTGGCCGGCTGCAGAAGGATTTTCCCGCTGCCCGTCATGTGACGGCCGGCCCGGCCCAGGGCTGCGGGCAGAAAAACTGCAACCTGCTGGCCGGGGTGGAGGCCGTGGGCGATGCGGCGGAGATTTATCTTTTTGCCGACAGCACCCACCAGGCTGCCCCGGACTTTGCGCGCCAGCTGGCCGCGCCCATTGTGCGGGGCGAGGCCCCCTTCGCCACGGGCTACCACGCTGTGGAGCCCGGCGACAGCCAGACGGCCACCCTGGGCTACGCGCTCTGCGTCATGCTCATGCGCCTTCTGCAGGCCGTGGGGGGCTTTACCCAGCTTTGGGGCGGGGCCATGGGCATGAGCCGCGCGGCCTTCGAAAAGTATGGCGTGCGCTCCCTGTGGTCCGAGACTGTGGTGGACGACTGTTCCCTCACCGCGCTGCTTCAGGCGCGCGGCGCGGACGTGCGCCTGTGCCCCGGCGCGCTGCTGCGCACCGCGGCCTCCAATTATGCGCCGCAGGTCTGGCGGGCCTGGATGGACCGGCAGGTGCTGTTCCTCAGGTTCTGCATGCCGGGGCAGTGGCTGCTGCTGGGGCTGCTGGCCGTTATGACGGCCGTGCCTGTGCTCTGCGCCGCCCTGGCCCTGCTCGGCTGGCTGCTGCAGCTGGGCGGCGGCGCGGGCGCGCTGCTGACCCTGTTCTGGCTGGCGGCCACGGGCGGGGCGCTCTACCTCTGGCGGGCGCTGCTGCCGCGGCCCGTGCCGCTGGCGCGCTGGCTGTGGGCCTATGTGCGGGCCGTCTGCCTGTTTGCGCGGGTCTATGCAGCCAGTGCGGCGGCCACAGGCATTGTCTGGCGGGGCATCCGCTATACGGTGGGCCGCGGCGGCGTGGTGCGCGCGGCGGCCCGTCCGTGAGGGACAGGGGCTTTGACACAGATGGCGGAGGCTGTGTATGCTCTTTTCTTTACCGCGTCTTGCGGCGGGGCCCCTCGGCCCCGCCGCAAGACGCGGCGTAGGGAGAGGAGCTTGACGACGGTGACGACGGCGGGTGGCGCATGATTGCCATGTCCGATCTTTTTCGCGTGAGCCTCAGGCAGGTTACGCGCCAGCGCGGCTTCGGGGTGGTGCTTTCCATTGCCCTGGGCATCACCGCGTTTATCGTGCTGGCCGTGCTGGGACGCGAGATCCGCTATAAGGTGGGGCAGGACATGGTGCTCATGGGTGGGGTCAACGTCATCCAGGTCTATATGGACGACCGCCAGTACCCCGGCCAGCCGCAGCGGGAATTCTACCCCGATACCGTGGAGGCCCTGCGGCAGCTGCCCGGCGTGGGCCTGGTGAGCCAGAACCTCCGCGGCAGCAGGGGCTCTGCCCTGCGCGGGGAAGGCGAGCGGACCCTGAACGTGGATTTTATCGGCGTGGACCAGGATTTTGCCGAGGTTTATTCGCTGGACCTGGTGGCCGGGCGGCTGCTGACGCATGAGGACGTGGCGGCGCACCGCCGGGTGTGCATGCTGGGCCGCGAGGGCGCGCGCAGCCTCTACGGCGATCCGGCCAAGGCCGTGGGTAAGCTGTTGTTTCTGGATCAGGAAGTTTTTGAAGTGGTGGGCGTGGTCAGCGGCGTCATGCTGGGCAGCTGGGGGCAGGGCGGCTTTCTTCCTTACACCATCATGACGGACCGTAACTGGGGCGGCGGCAAGGTGACGCGCCTTTTTGTGCGCGCCGTGGGCTGGGAGGACGTGCCGCCCCTGGTGCGCAAAATTCCCGATGTGGTGCGCGCGCATCAGGACGCGCCCTACCTGGTGGTCCGCACCCAGGAAGACCAGCTCGCGCGCATCAAAACGACCTTCATGTGGGTGGAGGCTCTGCTCTGGCTGGGCATTGCGGCCTCGCTCATGCTGGGCGGCTTCGGCATCTGGTACGGCACGTTTGCCGCCGTGCGCGCCCGCACGCGCGAGGTGGGCCTCAAAAAGGCCATGGGCGGATCGGATGCGGACATCCTGGCCCAGTTTCTGGCCGAGGCTCTGTGCAAGTCCGTGGCCGGCGGCGCGCTGGGCATTGTCATTGGCCTGCTGCTGGTGGAAATCGGCTCCTGGAGCCTGGGCACGGATATTTCCTACCCCCTGCTCCTGGCCAGCAGCCTGGGCAGCATCGTGTTTTCCGCGGTCATCGGCGTGGCCGGCGGGTTGTACCCGGCCGTTCAGGCCAGCCGCATGGATGTGGTCACCGCCCTGCGGTTCGAGTAATTGCGTGTTGCGCCCGCAGGGGCCCGGCGCGGCCCCGCGCCGCACAGGGCCGCCTTTGGCGGACAAGGTTGGAGCATGGCACCGGTAATCGTCGCCCAGAACCTGTACAAACGCTATGAAGGCTTCCCGCCGGTGCTGCGCGGGGTCAACATTGCTGTGGAACCCGGCGAGATGGTGGCCATTATGGGGCCTTCCGGCTGCGGCAAATCCACCATGCTCCATGTGCTGGGCATGCTCCACGCGCCGGACGCGGGCAGCCTGGAGATTCTCGGCGCCGACGTGCTGGCCCTGAACAGGGAGCAGACCGCGGCTTTCCGGCGCGGCAACATGGGCTTTGTCATGCAGGCCAGCAACCTGTTCGACCACTCCACGGTATTTGAGAATGTGGAGTTCCCCCTTATCTATGAGCAGGTTCCCCCCCAGGAGCGCTGGGAGCGCGTCATCCGCGCCCTGGAGCTGGTGCGGCTTTCGGCCCGGGTGCACTACCGCAGCAACCGCCTTTCGGGCGGCGAGCAACAGCGCGTGGCCATTGCCCGCGCCATGGTCAACAACCCCCGCATTCTTCTGGCCGACGAACCTACAGGCGCGCTGGACGCCAAGACCAGCCGGCTGATCATGGAAAATTTCCGCAACCTCTGCCACACGGGCGGCGTGGCCCTGGTCATGGTAACCCACGACCCCAAGATGGCTGAGTACTGCGACAGCATCTACACGCTTGAAGACGGCGTGCTGCAGTGTCAGAGGCATGATCCGCCGCCCTTGCCGCCCCAGGGCGCGCACAACCTGCTGCAGGGGCCTGTGCCCGTGGTGCGCGGCGCGCTGGTGGCCACACGTTTTCCTGAGGCGGCGGGGCAGGGGCTGATGTATGCGGCCCACCGGCTGCACGCGGCGGGCCTGCTCTCGCGCATTTACGCCCTGAGCGAAAGCGGCCTTCTGAGCTCCCCTGAGGGCTATGCTCTGCCTCTGGCCGTGCGGCGCATGGGCTGGCTGCGCTGCCTGGGGGCGTTTGCCGGCATGTTGCGCCACATGCGGGGCACTTCGGCGCAGGTCTGGGAGCTCTGGCGGCAACGGCCCGGCCGGGGCGGGCGCGGCTGGTGGGCGCAGCTGCACGCCTTTTGCGCCGGGGCCCTGCTGGCCCGCTGGGGCATGCAGGACGGCATCCAGTTTTTTTACGCGGCCGAGGCCCACGGGCCTTCCACAGCCAGCTGGGTGGCCGCGCGCCTCATGCAGACGCCTTTTGCCTTTTCTGTGCGGGCGCGGGATCTGGCCGCCCCTGGCAGCGATTGGGCGGCCAAGGTGCGGGATGCGGCTTTTGTGCGCTGCGATACTGAGGCCACGCGCGCGGCTCTGGTCAGACTGCTGCCCGAAGCCGAAGGCAAAGCTCTGGTGCTGCGCGATCCTGTGACCATCACCCCGCCCGAAGACGATGCGGACCTGCCCGCCGCGGCGGATCGCGCCGTCATACTGCTGGCCGTGGGCACCATGGCCCGGCGCAAGGGCTACGACCTGCTGCTGCGAGCCTGCGCCCTGCTGGCGGCGCGCAAGGTGGATTTCAGCCTGGAGCTGGTGGGGCAGGGGCCGGAGCGCGCCTCTTTGCGGCGTCTGGCCCGTCGGCTCGGGTTGCGGGGGCGGGTGCGTTTTCTGGCCCGCGTGCCCCATGAGAACATGCCTGACGTGTACGCTCGGGCAGATATCTTTGTATCGCCGGGCCGCCGGACGCCGCAAGGCGATGTGGATGGCCTGCCCTCGGCCCTGGTGGAGGCCCTGGCCAGCGGCCTGGCCGTGGTGGTCAGCGATCTGCCTGGTCAGCTGGAGGCCGTGCGGCAAGGGGAAAACGGCCTGGTGACGCCGCAGGAAGACGTGGAAGCTCTGGCGGGGGCGCTGGAGAAGCTGGCCGCCTCTGCGGAAGAACGGCGGCGGCTCGGCCGCGCGGCGCGGCAGTCCTTGCCGGAGCTGCTGGCCGGGGAGGCCACCGAAGCCCGCTTTGTGCAATTGTTCAAAACCGCCTGCGGCATGCAAAAGTAGCGCTTTTCGGGCCTGGGGGGCTCTTGCGGCTGCGCCGGCGGGTTCTGCGCCGGGCGCACGAGCCGCGATTCGGCGGCCTGCGCGCGGCAGCGTCGGCGTGCGGTCTGTTATGTTTTGCAAAAGTGTCGCCCCAACGGCGGCCTGCTGCAGCGGATTTCGGGCGGCTGCGCCCGCGAGGCCGGGTTGGCTTGCGGCGCGCTGGGATATTTCTTAGGAAAATGCTTTATGAAACTCCTGCGGCTGCGGGCGCAGGGACGGATCTGCGGTGCCGCACTGTGGGGTAGGTATGGATTTTGACGGGGTGCGCGTTCTGGTGGTGGGCGATGTGATGCTGGACCGCTACGTTTCCGGCAGCGTGCGGCGCATTTCGCCGGAGGCTCCGGTGCCGGTGGTGGCGGTGCGGCGGCGCTGGTCGGTCCCTGGGGGGGCGGCCAACGTGGCCCGCAACCTGTTGCGGCTGGGGGTAACGGCGCGGCTGACGGGGCTGGCCGGGCGGGATGCGGACGGGGAGGAGCTGCGCGCGGCCCTGGCGGCCGAGGGGCTCAAAGATTCCCTGGTTTACGCGCCCGCGCGGCGCACTACCTGCAAGACGCGCGTCCTGGCCCAAGGGCAGCAGATGCTGCGGCTGGATGAAGAGCTTTGCGCGCCGCCCGCCGCGGCGGAGCTGGCGGCCCTGCGCGAGCGGGCCCTGGAGCTGCTGCCCGGCTGCGGGGCTGTGGTGCTTTCGGATTACGGCAAGGGCGTGCTGCTGCCCGATGCGGACGGCGTCAGCCTGTGCGCGGCGGTGACGGAGGCGGCCGAAGCCCTGGGCGTGCCCGTGCTGGTGGACCCCAAGGGTGGACAGTGGGAGCGCTACCGGGGGGCGCAGTGCGTGACGCCCAACAGCGCGGAGTTCATGCGCGCCTGCGGCGAGGATGCCGGGGCCGCGCCGGACGCAGCGCGGCGTGCGGCCCTGGCGGCCAGACTTTGCGGGGATTACGCCTTTGCGCGGGTGCTGCTTACGCGCGGGGCCAAGGGCATGGAGCTCTATACCGGGCAGGGGCTGCTGTGCCGCTGCCCGGCCCGTGCGCGTGAAGTGGCGGACGTTTCCGGCGCGGGGGATACGGTGGTGGCCGTGCTGGCGGCCTGTGTGGCCAAGGGCCTGCCCTGGGAGGAGAGCGTGCGCGTGGCCAACACGGCGGCAGGCGTGGTGGTGGGCAAAACCGGCACCGCCCCCGTGACCCTGAGCGAGCTGCGGGCCGCCCTGCGGGAAAATGCAGAAAATCCCAAACTTTTTGCCCTGCCGGACCTGCTGGAAAAAGTGGAGGACTGGCGGCGCAAAAACGAAACCGTGGTCTTTACCAACGGCTGTTTTGATCTTCTGCATCCGGGGCACGTCTCCCTGCTGCGGCAGAGCGCGGCCCAGGGCGACCATCTGATCGTGGGGCTCAACAGCGACGCCTCGGTGCGGCGGCTCAAGGGGCCCACGCGGCCCATCCAGGACGAACGCAGCCGGGCGCAGGTTCTGGCTGCCCTTAACGGGGTGGAGGCGGTGATTCTGTTTGACGCGGATACGCCCCTGGAGCTCATCAGGGCCATCAGGCCCGACGTGTTGGTCAAGGGCAGCGACTATACGGAGGCCACTGTGGTGGGGGCCGACCTGGTGCGGGCCGCGGGCGGGCGCGTGTTCCTGGCCGCGCTGACGCCCGGCTGCAGCACTACCGGCATCGTGCGGAAAATCGACGCCGGGCCGCAGGATGGGGAGCCCGGAAACTGATGGCGCGCCAGCGCATTTTGGCGGCCGACATCGGCGGCACCAACGCCCGCTTCGGCTGTTTTTCCTTTGAGGACGGCGCGCTGCGGCTGGAGCGCGCCTCCTGGATGCCCTCGGCGGGCCTGCACGATACGGAGGCCGCCCTGCTGGCCCTGCAAAAGCGGCTGGACCTGGGCATCCGGCGCGATGACGTGCTTGCCATGGCCGTGGCCGGGCCCGTGGCGGCCGGGCGCGGCTGCCTGACCAACGGGGCCTTGCGGCTGGACATGGCCGAGGCGCGGCGGCTGTTTGGCCTGCGCCGCTGCCTGCTGTGCAACGATTTTGCGGCCGCGGCTCTGGCCACCCTGACCCCGCCGGGGCAAAGCGCCCGGCTGGCGGCGGGGGAAGCCCTGCCGGAGGCGGCGGGGGCGGCGCGCTTTGCCGCGCGGGCCGTGCTGGGCGCGGGCACGGGCCTGGGGGCGGCGCTCCTGGTCTGGAGCGGGCGGCGCTGGCTGCCCGTGCCTTCGGAGGCGGGGCACGCGGCCTTTCCTTTTGTGGGGCGGCCGGAACACGATTTTGAGCGCTTTTTGCAGAAGGATCTGGGGCAGAGCTGGATCAGCGCGGAGAACGTGCTCTCCGGCCTGGGGCTCAGCCAACTGCACTTTTTTCTCAGCGGCGCATACCTGTTCCCGCCGGTGGTGGGCGCAGAGGCCCTGAGCTCAGAGACCACCACGCTGCAGTGGTATGCCCGGTTTTTGGCCCGGTTCTGCCGCAACTGGATGTACGCCGGGCTGAGCCTGGGCGGGCTGTGGATCTGCGGCGGCATTGCCGCCCGCAATCCCCTGTGCGTGACCTGCCCTGAGTTTGCGGCGGAGCTCAGCCGCGCCGAGCCCTTGCGGGATCTTTTTGCGGCCACGCCCGTGCGCCTGATGGAAGACGAAAACAGCGGGCTGTGGGGCGCGGCCCGCGCCGGGCAGGATCTCGTGCTCCGGCAGGAGGCTGCTTTGGATCAGCAGGGATAGCCCCGCGGCAGCGGGTTTTCCGCAGGGCTGCAAAAACCTGTGCCCTGGGCCGGAGGTCCGGCGCGTAAATCTGCCGTCCGCCGCGGGAGGGGCTTGACAAGCTCTTTGCGGTAACGATAATGTTTATTATAAATAGCGGAGAGGAACATATGGCGCAAACGCAAACAAGAATGACGCGGCAACGGGCGGTGATCCTGGAGGAGCTGCGCAAAACCGTCAGCCACCCCACGGCGGACGAGCTTTACAGCATGG
This sequence comes from Desulfovibrio legallii, assembly GCF_900102485.1. Taxonomy (NCBI): domain Bacteria; kingdom Pseudomonadati; phylum Thermodesulfobacteriota; class Desulfovibrionia; order Desulfovibrionales; family Desulfovibrionaceae; genus Desulfovibrio; species Desulfovibrio legallii. The sequence continues at coordinate 150,353 of NZ_FNBX01000002.1, forward strand.
TGCGGCGGCGCTTGCCGCGCATCAGCCTGGGCACCGTGTACCGCAATCTGGATTTTCTGGCGGACAGCGGGGAGATCCGCCGCCTTGAAACCGCCGGCAGCATCAAGCGGTTTGATGGCGACATGTCCCCGCACCAGCATGTGCGCTGCATTTATTGCGGGCATATCGGGGATGTGAAAAAAATTCAGGAAGCGCCTTCGGTGGAGGGCATGCAGGTAGAGGGCTTTGCCAGCATCCTGGATTCGCGCGTGGAGTACGACGGCATCTGCGAGGCCTGCGCCCGGCGGCGCATCGAGGGCGCGCATGTTTTTGACGCGGCTGAGGCCCTGGCGTCTGAAGACCGCGAGCAGCGTTCGGCTTGAGTGTTTGCGCAAATGCGGGTATGCAGAATCTGCGCGGCAAGCCTGGATGGAACCGCTGTGAGGCCGGTTTGTGCCGCAAGGGGCATCCGGCCTCAGGCGCGGGTGTGCGCCCGCCGCGTTCAGATCGCCGTCCCAGACGGCGCAGGGGCGAGGACGGGTTTGCGTCGATCCCGCCCCGCATAACCACCAAGGAGAGTAGCATGGCAGAGAGCAGGGAAAGCCGTAAGGAAAAAGTTATTGAAGTGCTCAACAAGGCCCGGGCCATGGAGCTTTTCGCCGTTCATCAGTACATGAACCAGCACTACAATCTGGACGACATGGATTATGGCGAGCTTGCCGCCAATATGAAGCTCATCGCCATTGACGAAATGCGCCATGCCGAGAGCTTTGCCGAGCGCATCAAGGAGCTGGGCGGCGAGCCCACCACCCAGAAGGACGGCAAGGTGACCACCGGCCAGGAAGTGACTATCATCTACACTGCCGACACCGCGCAGGAAGACCACACCATTGAGGCCTACAGCCAGTTCCTGCAGGTCTGTAAGGAGCAGGGCGACATTGTTTCCGCCCGGCTGTTTGAGCGCATTATCGATGAGGAACAGGCCCACCTTACCTACTATGAAAACATCGCCGGCCACATTGCGCGCCTGGGCGACACCTACCTGGCCAAGATCGCCGGCACGCCTTCCAGCACCGGCGCTTCTTCCAAGGGTTTTGTGACCGGAACCGCCGCCGCGGAATAAAACGCGGCATGGGAGGCAACCATGGCCGATACCAAGGATATGTGGCGCTGCCAGACGGTCAACTGCGGCTACGTGTACGACCCTGACCGCGGCGACCGCCGGCATAAGATCCCCCCGGGAACCAAGTTTGAGGATCTGCCGGACGATTGGCGCTGCCCTGTGTGCGGCGCGGGCAAGAAGATGTTCCGCCGCGTGAGCGAAAGCTAGTTCCCGCTGCTTTTCTTTTACCGGCCCTGATCGTCTGCACGGTCAGGGCTGTTTGTATTTCCGGGGCCGATTGCGCCCCTGGCGCTCTTGGCGTATGCTGGGAGCAAGCAGGAGTGGACGGCGCACGCGCGGGTCCGCTTCCGGGAGGCGCAACAGTGCGGCGTTTTTATCAGGAAAGCTGGCAAGGCATACCCTTTACCACCTTCTCCCATATTTCCTTTTTTCACCTGGCGGAACCCAAGTTCTACGCGGTGTTTTATGAGGAGCTGTTCCGCCGGTACAAGGGCTGGGACGATCTGCCCGCCCAATGGCGGGCGAACAAGCGCAAGGACGCGCGCTGGCTGGTGGGCCAGCTGCGCGCCAAGCTGGCGCAGGAGCCAGCGGGCCGCAGCGAGCCCGTGCGCGTGCTCTCCATCGGCAGCGGCGTGGGGTATATGGAAAACGTGCTGCTGGAGGAAATGCCGGAGCTGGAGCTGCACGTCAACGAGCCCAGCACCGTGAGCATGCGCTGGCTCAGGCGGCGCGTGCCCAACGAGCGCATCTACATCGGCCTGCCGCCAGCCTGTCTGCCCGCGGACGTGCAGTACGACATGATCTACCTTTCTACCGTGGATTACGGCATCCCCACGCGGGAGTTTGCCCACCTGCTGGGCGAGCTGCGCGCCCAGCTTGCGCCCGGCGGGGAGATCATCCTGCTTTCCGCCTCCCTGCTGGAAGAGGATTCGGCCATCGGCAGCTTTGTGAACGCCATCAAGATCCTTATCCGCGCGGCCCTGCATTTTCTCGGCATCCGGCGGCAGCAGTTCTGGGGCTGGCGGCGCACCCGCGCGGAATACCGCGAGCTGTTCAAGCAGGCGGGGTTCACGAAGGTGCAGGACGGCTGGCTGGAAGACGGCTTTGAAACTTACTGGATCCGGGGCAGGTAAGGTTTTTTTCGGTTCCCCGGCTTTTGTGCGGGCGCGCTCGGGTCATTTCCGGGCGCGTTTTTTTGTGTGCCGCGCGCAAGGCAGGGCAAAATCCTGACCACGCGGCCGCTACAAAATGGGCGAAGAATTCTGGGCACTACCCCAAAGTTCCCCCCTCCCCACAACACTTCCTTGCTAATACTCAATCCCGGCCGTGGCCGTGACGCCGGTGCGCCAAGGGTGTTTGATTTCGGTCATGGAGGTGACCAGATCTGCGGCTTGCACCAGCCAGTCCGGGGCGTTGCGGCCGGAGAGCACCAGGTGGCACTCGTTGGCGCGGGCGAGCGCCAGGAGCTCTTCCACTTCCTGGCGGGTCAGCACCTGGGCCTTGAGGGCGTAGAGGGCTTCGTCCAGCACCAGCAGGTCCACGGTTTTCAGTTGTGTTTTTGCCCAGTCCAGCACGCGCAGGGCGGCCTCACGGTGGGCGGGGCGGTCTTCCTCCCGCCGCAGGAAGCCCGGCCCTCCGGCCAGAAAGCGCGGCCCCAGCCATTGGGCCAGCAGGGCCTGTTCCCCGGCCTGGCCGTCGCGCTTCATAAACTGCCCGAAAGCCACGCGCAGGTTTTGGCCCAGGGCGCGCACGGCCTGGCCCACGCAGGCGCTGGTTTTGCCTTTGCCGTCGCCGGTGTAGACAAGAATCATGACCACACCCCGGCCAGCTGCGCGCCGCAGGCGGGGCAGAGCCCGCCACGGCCGTGGAGGCGCACGGCGTAGCCCGCGCGTTCCACCATGAGCGCCCCGCAGTGGGGGCAGAAGGTGTTGGCCCCTACGGCGCTGGGCGCGTTGCCGATGTAGACGTAGTTGAGCCCTGCTTCGCGGCCCAGCCGCCAGGCTTCTTCCAGGGTAGAAAGGGGGGTGGAGGGATGGTCGGCCATAAGATAAGCCCCGTGGAAGCCGGAGATGTGCCAGGGCGTGTCCGGCCCCAGCTCGTCGTGGATAAAGGCGGCCAGTTGGGCCAGCTCGCCGGGGTTGTCGTTGACGCCGGGGATGACGAGGGTGGTCACCTCCAGCCACCAGCCGAGCTCCCTGATGGTTTTGCAGGAATCCAGCACGGGCTGGAGGCGGCCGCCGCAATAGTGGCGGTAGAAGCGGTCGCTGAAGCTCTTGATGTCGATGTTGGCGGCGCAGATGCGGCGTTCCAGGGCGCGCAGGCAATCCCGCGTCATGAAGCCGTTGCTCACCAACAGGCAGCGCAGCCCACTTTCCACGGCCAGGCCTGCCGTGGCGTAGATCAGCTCGAAAAAAACCGTGGGTTCGTTGTACGTGAAGGCCATGCTGGGCGCGCTGTATTCTTTGGCCAGGGCCGCCAGGTCTTCGGGCATGACGCGCTTGCCGGGGATGCGGCCGTGGGCGGGCAGCTGGGAGATGCCGTCATTCTGGCAGAAGCGGCAGGCAAAGTTGCAGCCCGCGCTGCCCACGGAAAAGGTGCGCGTGCCCGGCAAAAAATGGTAGAGGGGCTTTTTCTCCACCGGGTCCATGCTGACGGAGGTGACCACATCGCCCACCAGGGTATGCATGGCGCCGTCCACATTGACCCGTACGCCGCAACGGCCTTTTTCGCCCGGTTTGAGGCGACAGGCCTGGGCGCAGAGGCGACAGGCCACGGAATTGTCCGGCCGGGCTTCCCAAAGCAATGCCTGCATAGAGCCTCCTGAGGTTGCGGATGCGCGCGGCGGCGTCCGCCGTCCCGGCCGTTACGGCCTTGCAACGTTGCAAGGCCTTAGCGGCTGCGTGAGCAGGCGCGCGCCGCGCAGGCGTAAGCGCACTATCTTTGCGCTGGCAAGCGCCGGAACGAACGAGCCGCAACCCTTGAGACGGCCTGTTCTCAAAGGGAATCTGCCCTAAAAGTGCGCCTGCGGCCCGCCTACTGTCCGCCCCGGCCGGATGCGGAACCCATCCCGTTCCAGCCTTGGCCGCTGCCCCCGTTGCCCGACCCATAGGGCCTGTCCGGGTAGACCTGCGGCGCGATGAACAGCAGGCCGGGGTTCTGCGTCTGCGGCTTCTGGCGGGGCGGCACGACGGAGGTGATGACGTCCCCGGTCTGCGGATCCCGCCACTGGAGCGCCTGGCCCGGATCCGAAAAGTTGTTCCCCTGCAGATCCGCCGTGCCCTGGGTGCGGGCGCTGTTTTCCGGCGGAGCCGGCAGCCCTGCGGGGGGGAGGACGGCCTGCCCCGCGTTGGCTGCCTGCGGCATACTCTGCGGCGCAGTGCCTGGTGAAAAACCTGGCGGCAACGCGGTCTGCCGGTCGGCGGGCAGGAGGCCGCCCGCTGCGGGGCCTGCGGCCGTATTGTCTGGAGCGGGCAGCGCGGCAGGGGGCTGTGCGCCGTGCACGGTTGTGCTTACGGGGGCGCGGTATTCCTGCCCTCCACCTTCCGCGGCGGCGGGCGACCAAGGCGGCAGCGTCCCGGTCAGGACAAAAACGGTCAGAACAACCCCCAAAGCCGAGCCGATCAGGGGCAGACCGGGGCTGCCGCGCCGGGGCGGGGGGCTGGATTGGGATATGCGCAGGGGCATGGGCGTACTCCTGTCTTCCAGGTCAGGATAGCAGTCCGGAGCGCGGCGGTCCACGAAAAAAGCGGGGTGCGGCCGCCCAAAAAGACGCTTGGGGTTTGCGCTGAAATCTGCTATGGTTGCCCAAGAAGTAAGGAGGAACGGATGTCCAGCGAACGCGCAAAAGCCTATGCCCAGGCGGGCGTCAACATTGAGGCGGGCAATGCCCTGGTCTCGCGCATCAAGGATTTGGTGCAGGGCACCCATACCCGGGGCGTCATCTCGGACATAGGCGGGTTCGGCGGGCTGTTCCGTCCTGATCTCACCGGCATGGCCGAGCCGGTGCTGGTGGCCTCCACGGACGGGGTGGGCACCAAGCTCAAGCTGGCCTTTGCCTGCAACAAGCACGATACCGTGGGCATCGATCTGGTGGCCATGAGCGTCAACGACATTCTGGTGCAGGGGGCGACGCCCCTGTTCTTTCTGGATTATTTTGCCACGGGCAAGCTGGACGTGGATACGGCCCAGACCGTGGTGGGCGGCGTGGCCGAGGGCTGCCGCCGGGCGGGCTGCGCCCTGCTGGGCGGTGAAACCGCCGAAATGCCGGATATGTACGGCCCCGGCGAATACGACCTGGCGGGCTTTTGCGTGGGCCTTGTGGACAACGCCCGGCTTATTGACGGCTCCAGCATCCAGGTGGGCGATAAGATTGTGGGCATAGCCTCTTCGGGCCTGCATTCCAACGGCTATTCCCTGGTGCGCAAGATTCTGGCCCAGAGCGGCCTTGGCCCGGACGACGCCCTGCCCGGCGCCGGGGCCAGCGTGCGCGAGGTGCTGCTTACCCCCACCACCATCTATGTGGAGGTGGTGCGCTCCCTTATGCGCGACCTTAACATCAAGGGCATGGCCCACATTACGGGTGGGGGCTTTTACGACAACATCCCCCGCGTGCTGCCCGGCCAGGTGGAGGCCCGCATCCACTTCGGCAGCTGGCAGATGCCCCCGGTCTTCCACTGGCTCAACGAAGCCGGTCACCTTTCCTGGCCGGAAATATTGCAGATTTTTAATGCAGGCATTGGCTATGTGCTGGTGCTGCCCGCCGACCAGGCCGAAGAGGCCGTGGGGCGGATCCGCGCCTTTGAGATGGGGGCCTGGTGTCTGGGCGAGATCGCCCGGCGCAGCGCGCCCGACAGCGAGCAGGTGGTGGTGGCCTTTTAGGGCATTGCAACTTTGAAATGCCCTGGCGCTGCGTGAACAGACGCCCGTTGTTGCGGTGTAAGCGCAAGTTGTTTGCGCTGTTAAGCGCCGAAACGAGCGTGCCGTAAATTTTGAGAATACATATTCTCAAAGTTAATCTACCCTAGGCGCGGGCCTGAAGCGCGGATTGTTGCGGATCAACGCACAGCGGACGTCGAGGCGGCCGCTGTGCGTTTTTTGTGCGGGAAAAGGGCGGGGGAAACCGGCTTCGGGCGTCTGTTCAGGCCTGCGGCGCGTTGGTCTGCGGCAGCACCAGGGCGTGGGCCGGATGCAGCAGGCGCAGCTCCAGGGCCTCCAGCAGGGCGGGGAGGCCCTCGCCGCTGCGGGCCGAAACGGGCAGGGCGTGGGGCAGGGCGTCGGCCAGTTGCGCCCGGGCCGGGGCGGCGAGCTGGTCCCACTTGTTGAGCAGCAAAAGGCGCGGCACGCGGCCCAGCTCCATCTGGTCCAGGGTCTCCTCCACGGCGGCGATCTGCTGCAGCAGGTCTGGGTGGGCGGCGTCGGCCACATGCAAAAGCAGATCGGCGGCTTCCAGCTCCTCCAGGGTGGCCTGGAAGGCCTCCACCAGCTCTTTGGGCAGATTGCGGATAAAGCCCACGGTGTCGGCCAGCACCAGCTCCCGCGCGGCGGGGAAGCGCAGTCGGCGGGTGGTGGGGTCCAGGGTGGCGAAGAGCTTGTTTTCCGCCAGCACGTCCGAGCGGGTCAGGGTGTTGAGCAGGGTGGATTTGCCCGCATTGGTGTAGCCCACCAGGGCGGCCACGGGCAGCCCCTGGCGCGAACGCCGGGCGCGGGTGAAGGAGCGCTGTTGGCGCAGCTGGTCCAGGGCGGCGCGGATGCGGGCCATGCGCTCGCGGATTTTGCGGCGGTCCGTTTCCAGCTTGGTTTCGCCGGGGCCGCGCCCGCCGATGCCGCCCATGAGCCTGTCCATGGCGCGGTTTTTGCCCACCAGCCGGGGCTGAGTGTAGCGCAGCTGCGCCAGCTCCACCTGCAGTTTGCCTGCGCGGGTCACGGCGTGCTGGGCGAAAATATCCAGAATAAGCTGGGTGCGGTCCATGACTTTGCGTTCGGTGATGTCCGCCAGGTTGTGCAATTGCGTCGGGGCCAGCTCGCCGTCAAAGACCAGCATGTCCGCCCGGCCTTGCAGGGCCAGCACCTCCAGCTCCGCCACCTTGCCCTTGCCCAGAATGAGGCGCGGATTAACCTGGGCCACGCGCTGCACCATGCGCCCGGCCACGGTAAGCCCGGCGGTGTCGGCCAGGGCCGCCAGCTCGTCCAGGTTACGCTCCTGCAGCAGTCGGGGCTGGGGCGATACGGAAACCAGCAGGGCGCGGGGCGCGTCGGCCGCCTCCCGGCCTGCGGCGGCCACGCGGGAGAGCTCGTCCTCCAGGGCCTGGGCCGTGGCGGCAAAGTCCGCCGCGGTGCGCGTCCAGGCCTGGGGCGCGCCCAGGTGGTAGGGCTGTCCTTCCACGGCGCGGGGCAGCAGGTGGGCCGCCTGCCACTGCACAGGCTCCCCGGCGGGGTTGACGCTGAGGGCGATGATGGCGTCCAGCCGCAGGAAGAGCAGATCCATAAGATCTTCCTGGCTGAGGCCTTCGGGGGTCAGGTGGGTGTGCAGCAGGCGCAGGCCGCGCAGGCGCTCCTGCCCGCTGCGGCCGCGCGAGAGCTGGGGGATGAGGATGCTCCCGGCCTCGCCCACCAGCACGTTCTGCACGCGGCCCTTGCGGTCGATAAGCAGGCCCAGTTGCCGCCCCAGAGCGCGGGAGAGCAGGGCCAGCTCCCGGGCCTGTTCCGGCGTGTAGACTTCCGCGGCGGGGAAGCGGCGGTTGAACAGCCGGTTGAGCGCGGCAAGCTGGCTGGGCTTGAGGCCCTGCACGTTGCCTTCTGGCTTGGGAATGGGAGGCTCCTTGGGGATGGGCCTGCGGGGAAGGGGCGGCCGCAGCCGCCGCCCTTACGGCCGCAGATAAGAAGTGATGAGCGCGTCGTAGCGGGAGGTGGCCTCAAAAGCGCGGGAGGCCATAATCTGCCGAAATTCCAGGCCCACGTTCATGTCGTTGTTGCGCATTTCTTCCATGGCGGCGGGGTACCACTGGGGCGAGGGCAGCACCAGGACGCTGTGGAAGTTTTTGGCCGCAGCGCGCAGCATGCAGGGGCCGCCGATGTCGATTTCCTCCACGGCGTCCTCCAGGGAGAGGTTGCGCTCCACCGCGCCCGCAAAATCGTAGAGGTTGACGCAGACCAGATCAAAGGGGCGGATGCCTTTTTCCACCAGGGTCTGCATGTGCGCGGGGTCGTCCTTGCTGGCCAGGATGCCGGCGTGGATTTTGGGGTGCAGGGTTTTGACGCGGCCGCCCAGAATCTCCGGGAAACCGGTGACGGTGCTGACGGCCGTGACGGGCAGGCCCGCGGCCTCCAGGGCTTTTTGCGTGCCGCCGGTGGAAACCAGCTCCACACCCCTGGAGGTGAGGAAGGCGGCCAGATCCGCCAGGCCGCTTTTGTCCGTGACGCTCAGAATGGCGCGACGAATGGGCAGACTTTCCATAACCACTCCTTTTCCTTTCCCCCTATAGCGCAGAACCGTGCAGGAAGCAATGGATGCGCCCCTTGCCCGCCGCCGCCCGCGCGGCTATGCTGTACAGCGGAGGATCGTATGCTGCTCAAACTCGTATCGTGGAATGTAAACGGCCTGCGGGCCGTGGCCGGCAAGGAGGCCTGGGACTGGTTCCGCCGCACGGACGCCCAGGTGGTGGCCCTGCAGGAAACCAAGGCCCATCCGGATCAGCTGGACGAGGATCTGCGCCGGCCTGAGGGCTGGGAAGCGCACTGGGCCTCCAGCACGGTGAAAAAGGGCTATTCCGGGGTGGCCGTGTTCAGCCGCCTTGCGCCCGTTCATGTGAGCGTGGAGCTGCCCCAGCCCGAATTTCAGGGCGAAGGCCGCCTGCTGCACCTGGAGTTTCCGCACTTCCATTTTTTCAACGGTTATTTTCCCAACGGCGGAGCCGAAGAGCTGGACGAAAACGGCAGGCCCACGGGGCGCTTCAAGCGGCTGCCGTACAAGATGGGATTTTTTGACGCTTTTTTCACCTATGCCGAGGCCTGCCGCAAGAGCAAGCCCATTGTGGTCTGCGGGGATTTCAACATCGCCCATAAGGCCGTGGACCTGGCCCGGCCCAAGCAGAACGTCAAGTGCACGGGTTTTTTGCCTGAAGAGCGCGCCGTGCTGGATCGCTTTACGGCCATGGGCTATGTGGACACCTTTCGCCAGGTGCACGGCGACGAGCCGGGGCACTATTCCTGGTGGTCCTACAAAAGCCGCGCGCGGGAAAAGAACGTCGGCTGGCGCATCGACTATTTCTTTGTTTCGCAGGAGCTTGTCCCGGCCGTGCGCGACGCCTGGATTGAGGATACGGTCTACGGTTCGGACCATTGCCCCGTGGGCCTGAGCCTGGAAGTGTAGCCCGAAAAAGCCGCCCGGCCTGACTATACCGGCCCCGCCGTTGGGGGCCAGCTGCGTCGGGGCGCGCCAGGGCCGCCCTTTGCGGGCCGGCGGCCTTACTCCAGCAGGTCCAGCAGTCGGGCCACGCGCTGGGCGTTGAGGCCGGAGTGGACTTCGGCCAGCTCCCGGCTGTGTTCCTGGGCCTGGGATTCCACCTGGGCCAGAGCGGCGCGCAGTTCTTCGTTGTTGAGCGTGTGCGGGGTTTCCGGCGTGGCGGGCTCCAGGGCCGGGGCGGCGGCGTTTGCCCCGCTGCCCACGGGCTCGGCCCGGTTTACGGGCAGCATGGCGTTGACCCGCTCCTGAAAGGTGGGGAAGAGCGGCCCCAGGTCGTTGTTGCGGACGCGAAATTGCAGTTCCATACGGACGCTCCTTGCGGCTGGTCTGGCGATGGATCAGGCGGCAAAACCGGCCGCCATGACAGGACGCCCACAAGACAGCAATATTCGTGCCTGACGTTTTTTTGCCGCTATGCCGCGCGCAACTGCCGTGGAAATCACGTCCCCCTTTTCCCCCACAACGCTTCTTCTTAACAACTACTCTTCCACCACCCGCACGGGCAGGCCGGGGGCCAGGCGCACCTGCCCCTCCACCACCACGGCTTCGCCCTCGCGCAGGTCGCCTTCCACCACGGTGGCGTCGCGGTATTCAAAGAGGGGCGTGACCTTGCGGTAGGCGGCGCGTTGCTGCGCGTCCGCCACATAGACATAGGGGCCTTCGCGGCCGGACTGCACGGCGCGGGTGGGCAGGCTCAGGGCGTTGCGGGCCGTGCCCAGGGGCAGTTCCACCTGGACAAACTGGCCGGGCCAGAGGCGGCGGTCCGCGTTGGCAAAGGTGGCCCGCAGGCGGATGGTGCCCGTGCGCGCGTCCACGCTGTTTTCCACCAGGGTCAGGGCGCCGGTGGCCGGTTCGCCGCCCGTGGGCGTGGCCGTGACGGGCGTGGGCCCCTTGGCCATGCGCTCCAGGATGGCGGGAAGGTGGGCCTCCGGTACGGAAAAAAGCACATAGCAGGGGGCAAGGGTATTGATGACCACAACGGGCGTGGCCTCCGTGGATTTGACCATATTGCCCTTATCCACCTGCAGGCTGCCGGCGCGGCCGCTGATGGGGGCGGTCACCGTGCAGTAGTCAAGCTCCAGGGCCGCGCTTTCCGCGGCGGCTTTGTCCGCCTGCACCGTGGCGCGCAGGGCTGCGGCGTCTGTGGCGGTTTTTTCGTAGGCCTCGCGGCTCACATAGCCTTCACCCACCAGCTTGCCGTAGCGGCGCATATCGTCCAGGGCCTTGGCCAGCTGGGCTTCGGATTTGGCGAGCTGGGCGCGCTTTTCCCGCAGGGCCGCGGCAAAGGGCCGGGGATCGATGGTGATGAGGGCCGCCCCTTCCCGCACGTCCTGCCCTTCGGTGAAGTGGACTTCAAGAATTTCGCCCGTGACCCTGGGGCGGACCTCCACGCTGGCCGAGGCGCGCACGTTGCCCACGGCCTGAAGCAGGCGCGGCACGTCCCCGCGCGTCACGGCCGCCACCCGCACCGGAGCCGGCGGCGGGCCGGAGGTTTTGGCGTCGTCGCCACAGCCCCCCAGCAACGGCGGCAGAAGGAGCGCGAGGCAAAGACAGGAGCGGAGCAGGTTGGTCATGGGATCTCCCCGGCGCACGGCATTTCAAGGTTCAAATGCCGCAGCGGCTGCGTGAGCAGGCGCCCGCCGTGCAGGCGTAAGCGCAATTTATTTGCGCTGTTAAGCGCCGAAATAAGCGTGCCGTAACCTTTGAGAATATGCATTCTCAAAGGTAATCTGCTCTGAAGAGCGGGCGCGGGTGTTTTGGGGGTTTCCCTGGGGGGCGCCGTTCTGCTAAAAGTGAAGCAAGGGCCCTTCGGCGTCAAGGGGCGGGCCGCGCCGGAAGGGGCCGCCGGGGCCGCGCCCCGCAAGGCCCGCGGCGCTTTCGCCGCCGGTTCGTATTGACTTTGGGCGCGGGACCGGCATAATGGCGCCTCTTTTTACGAAGCCCGCGCGGCCCGCGCGGCAAGGAGCAGGCATTGGCAAAGAACCGCGCGTTGCAGCAGTGGCGGGTGGAAGACTCCATAGAGCTTTACGGCATCCGCAACTGGGGAGCAGGCTATTTTGACGTTTCCGAGGCGGGCGAGGTGGTCGTCTGCCCGCAGGGCCCGCAGGGGCCGCAGGTCTCCATTCCGGAAATCATCGCCGGGCTGCGCGAGCGCGGCTATGACATGCCGGTTTTGCTGCGGGTGGAGAACATCCTGGATTCGCGCATCAGCAATATCCACGAATCCTTCCGCAAGGCTATCAAAAATCTCAACTACACGGGTTCGTACCGGGGCGTGTTTCCCATCAAGGTCAACCAGCAGCAGCAGGTGGTGGAAAAGATCGCCCAGTTCGGTCCTTCCTATCACCATGGGCTGGAGGTGGGCTCCAAGGCCGAGCTCATTGCCGCGGTTTCCCTCATGCGCGACCGCGAGGCCTGCATTGTCTGCAACGGCTATAAGGACGAGGAATTCATCGACCTGGGCCTGCAGGCCCGGCGGCTGGGCTTCAACGTCTTTTTTGTGCTGGAAATGCCCGGCGAGCTGGGCTTGCTGCTGGAGCGCAGCAAGGCCCTGGGCGTGCGCCCCAATATCGGCGTGCGGGCCAAGCTGGCCGTGAAGGCCGGCGGGCACTGGACAGATTCAGGCGGGGAGCGCTCCACCTTCGGCCTTTCCCCGGCCCAGGTGGTGGACGTGGTGGATACCCTTAAGGCCCACCAGATGCTGGATTGCTTCAAACTGCTGCACTACCACCTGGGTTCGCAGGTCTCCAACATCCGCGACATCCGCACGGGCGTCATGGAGGGCGCGCGCCTTTATGTGGGCCTGGTGCAGGAGGGCGCGCCCATGGGCTATCTGGACCTGGGCGGCGGCCTGGCCGTGGACTACGACGGCTCCCACACCAACTACATTTCGTCCCGCAACTATACCCTGGACGAATACTGCACCGACGTGGTGGAAGCCATTATGAGCATTCTGGACGAGGAGAACGTCCCCCACCCCCACATCATCACGGAATCGGGCCGCGCCACCGTGGCCTACTACTCCGTACTGCTGTTCAACGTCCTGGACGTGAGCATGGTGGAGGAAGTGCAGCTGCCTGAGGAACTGCCCGAAGGCACGCCCGAACCCGTGCTTAACCTGCGCGAAACCCTGAACAGCATTACCCTGCGCAACCTGCAGGAATGCTACAACGACGCCATCTACTACCGCGACGAGATGCGGCAGCTTTTTTCCACCGGCCGGGTCAACCTGCGCCAGCGCACCCTGGCGGAGCGCTTTTTCTGGGCCATCATCCTGCGCATCGCGCAGGAAAAAACCCGCCTCAAAACCGTGCCCCGCGACCTAGCGGACATCGACGTGAGCCTGGCCGACATTTACTACGGCAACTTCAGCGTGTTCCAGTCCCTGCCGGATTCCTGGGCCATCGACCAGCTCTTCCCGGTCATGCCCGTGCACCGGCTGAAGGAATTTCCTTCCCGCCAGGGCATCATTTCAGACATCACCTGCGATTCGGACGGCCGCATTGACCACTTCATCGACCCGCAGGGCATGAAGCCCACCCTGGACCTGCACCCTCTGCGCGAGGGCGAGGAATACTACCTGGGCGTCTTTCTGGTGGGCGCGTACCAGGAAACCCTGGGCGACCTGCACAACCTTATGGGCGACACCAACGTGGTTTCCATCCGCGTGGCCGAGGACGGCAGCTACGAATATGTGCGCGAAATCCGCGGCGATTCCGTGGCGGATATCCTGAGCTATGTGGAATACGACCCCCGCCGTATTCTGGAAGACCTGCGCAGCACAGCGGAGCTGGCCGTGCGCCAGGGGCGCATTTCCCCCAGCGAGCGGTTTTCCATCATGCAGGCGTTTGAAGACGGGTTGCGGGGGTATACCTATTTTGAACGCTAGCATCCATTAATTTATATCCTGAGCGGCGAGGCGCGCGTCTTTTGTCCCCCGGCGGCGTCAGAAAGCGCTTCCGCGGCGGGTCTGTACCATAAGAGTACTATCCCCGCCCGCGAAAGCGCTTTTTCCTTGCCGGGAGGCAAAATCCGCAGCGCCTCGCCGCTCAGGGCATGGCCTTCTTGCTACAGGCCCTTGTCGGCCATCAGACAAATCAGGTCGCAGACCCGGTTGGAATAGCCCCATTCATTGTCGTACCAGGCCACGGCCTTAACCAGATGCCCTTCCTGCACGGTGGTGTAGGCCGATTCCAGGATGGAGGAAGCCGGGTTGCCCTTGAAATCCATGGAAACCAAGGGTTTTTCATTGTATTCCAGAATGCCTTTGAGGTCGGTTTCCGAGGCCTGACGCAGGGCGGCCAGCAGGGTTTCCGTGTCCGTTTCCTTTTCCAGAATGCCGGAGAAATCCACCACGGAGACCGTGGGCGTGGGCACGCGCAGGGAATAGCCGCTGAACTTGCCCTTGAGCTCCGGGATGACCTTGGCCACGGCCTGGGCCGCGCCCGTGGAGGTGGGGATGATGCTGCAGGCGGCGGCGCGGGCCCGGCGCAGGTCCTTGTGGGCCATGTCCAGAATGCGCTGGTCGTTGGTGTAGGAGTGGATGGTCACCATATTGCCCAGCCTGATGCCGAACTGACGCTGCAGCACCAGGGCCATGGGGGCCAGGCAGTTGGTGGTGCAGGAGGCGTTGGACACGATGTGGTGTTTTTCCGGATCGTACTGCTCGTGATTCACGCCCATGACGATGGTGATGTCTTCTTCCTTGGCCGGGGCGGTAATGATGACTTTTTTGGCCCCGTTGTCGCGGTGTACGGAGGCCTGGGAAGCCTTGCGGAAAATGCCGGTGCTTTCCACCACCACGTCCACGTCGTAGTCGCGCCAGGTGAGCTGGCGGGGGTCGCGTTCGGCAAAGCAGTGGATATTCCAGGCGCCCACGCGCACGTCCGCGCCGTTGATGGCCACGTCCAGGTGCGCGCGGCCGTAGACGGAATCGTATTCCAGCAGGTGGAAATTGGTTTCCGCGTCGAAGAGGTCGTTGATGGCCGTCACTTCCGCCCGGTCGGCGTAGGATTGGTGCAGGGCGCGGAACACCTGCCTGCCGATGCGGCCAAAGCCGTTGATGCCCACTTTGATTTTGCGCATTGTTGTCTCCTCACAATCTGCGGAGCAAAATTCGGGTACTGCCGTCGCCCAAGCTGCGGCGGCTAATCTTCATAGAGCGAGTAGGCGTGCTTGGCCATGAGATCGTAGTTGTTGCGCAGGGCCTCGTGCAGCCGGGCGTTTTCAATGGCCAGGGCGGAGATGGCGGCTACGGCTTCCATGAAGGTCTGCTCGTCCGGGCTGAATTCCCGCTCCACGTCGGAATAGACGCGGATAAGGCCGATGGCTTTGCCGTCCGCCATGAGCGGCGCGGAAAGCACGGAGACCAGGCCCTCGGCCTTGGCCGACTGCGGGTACTGGAAGCGGCCGTCGGCGGTGGCGTCCTTGAGGTGGATGGTTTTGCCGGCCAACACTTCGCCGTCCAGGCCGCTGCGCTTTACCTCCACCGGGCCCTTGCGCATGTAGGTGGCCGAAAGCCCGTAGGCGGCGCTGGGCAGCAGAAAGCGCCCGGTGCTGTCCAGCAGGCGGATGGTGCTGGCCTTGCAGCCCATGGTGTGGGCCGTCTGCTCCGTAATTTTGTGCAGCACTTCGCCGGGCTCCAGACTGGAGTTGATGACCAGCGCCACGTCTCTGAGCGCGCGAAAATAATCCTGTGCCATAAAAACCTCCTGAAGTAGGCGCGTCGGGCCTGCCCGACGCGCCGGAATGGTGGGGAGGGAAAACCCGCAACCGTGCGGGTTGTGCGGCGTGTGGCCCGCTGCAGCGGGCGCTTGTTCCTTTTGCCACTAAAATATGGCCTTTTTTTGTGCCGGGCACAAGAACCGCGGGTCCACAGCCAACCCCTGTCCTCCAGTCTTGTGGCCGGGCGCCTTGTGTTCCTGGGGGCCGACGGCGGCGCCTCTTATGCTGGGCGCGACAGCGCCGGACACCGGGCCCCTTTTTTCATCCTGGGTATGCCCGCGCGTTTCCTGAGGGTGAAACGTTATTTCCAGGCCTCTGCGCTTACGCCCACAGGATCAGGCCGGTTTCCAGGGGGCTGGCCAGGGCCGGGTGGACGGGCAGGATGCGGATGCCGTAGCGGTAGTGCCCGCTGTGGGCGGGTATGTAGCTGGCGGCGTAGTTCATGCCGTCGTCGCCGTGGTCGGCGTGGCGCTGTTCCAGGCGCAGCACTTCGGGTTTGCTGGTGAAGTTGCCGTTGGACAGGGCCTGGCCGATAACCAGCTGGACCAGGATTTCCTCTGGCTTCATGCTGCCCAGGTGCATGTGCAGGCGCACGCTGACGGGTTCGCCGCAGAACATGGTGTTGTTTTCCACGCCGCTGACGATGATTTCCTCCACCTTAACGGTGCCGAAGCGGGTGGCCAGGTCGGCTTTCCAGGCGGCCAGGGCGCGGCAGGCGGCCCAGTCGTTTTCGGCCAGCATGTTGCGGCGGCGGGCGGCGCGCAGGTAGTACTGGCGCAGGTAGTCGTTGAGCATGCGGTTGGAGCTGTACATGGGCGTGAGGCTTTTGAGGGAGCGCTTGGAAAGGCCGATCCAGCGGGCGGGCAGGCCTGTGGCGTCGCGCTCAAAGTAGAGGGGCAGCACGGCGTTTTCCAGCAGGGAGTAGAGGGCTTCGGCGTCGGCGTAGTCGTTCTGCTCGCTGCTGGGCAGCTCTGTGGCGACTACGGGGCCGATGGTCCAGCCGTTTTCGCGGTTGTAGCCCTCGCACCACCAGCCGTCGGAGATGCTCAGGTTTACGCCGCCGTTGACGGGCAGCTTCATGCCGCTGGTGCCTGAAGCCTCGTGCGGGCGGCGCGGGGTGTTGAGCCAGACGTCGCAGCCCTGGGAGAGCAGGCGGGAGACGGCCAGGCTGTAATTCTCCATAAAGAAGACGCGGCCCAGGAAACGCTCGTCGCGGCAGATGCGCAGCACGTCCTGAATAAGGTTGATGCCCGCCTCGTCCGCGGGGTGGGCCTTGCCGGAAAAGACCAGGATGACGGGGCGCTTGGCGTCGCCCATCAGGCGGGCCAGGCGCTCCGGATCCGCAAAAATGAGGGTGGCGCGCTTATAGGGGGCGAAGCGCCGGGCAAAGCCGATAACCAGGGTTTCCGGGGTGAGCAGGCGTTCCATGCCCTGGCGCTGGCCCGCAGTGAGGTGGAAGAGCTCTGCAAAGTGGGGGATGCTGCTGCGCAGGGCCTCCAGCAGGGCTTCTTTCTGGTGCATGCGCGCGGCCCAGTAGACGTCGTCGGGGATCTGCGCCACACGCTCCCAGACCGGATCTTCGGGCGGGGCCTGGAGCCAGCCCTGGCCCAGATGCTGGAGAAGCAGCTCGTGCATCCAGCTGCCCACATAGGAGGGCGTGTGCACGCCGTTGGTCACATAGCCGATGGGGGTTTCCGCCAGGGGCAGGCTTTTCCAGAGGTTGTTCCACATGTGGCGGGAAACTACGCCGTGCAGGCGGCTTACGCCGTTGGCCCAGCAGGAGAGGCGCAGGGCCAGAACGGTCATTTCAAAGGCGCTGCTGTCCCCGCCCTCCATCTGCCCCAGCTGCACAAACTGCGGCCAGGTCAGGCCCAGGCTGGCGGCCAGCCCGCCGAAGTAGCGCTGCATGAGCTCCAGGGAGAAGGCCTCGTTGCCCGCGGGCACCGGGGTGTGGGTGGTGAACAGGGTGTTGGAGCGCACGCGCTCCAGGGCTTCGGCAAAGCTCATGCCGGAGGCCATGTTGTCCCGCAGGCGCTCCAGGGCCATGAAGGCGGAATGCCCTTCGTTCATGTGATAGACGCCGGGCAGGATGCTGAGAGCGCGCATCAGGCGCATGCCGCCCATGCCCAGGACCATTTCCTGCAAGAGGCGCACTTCGCGGTTGGCCTCGTAGAGGCGGTCGGTGATGTGGCGGTCCTCATCAGTATTGCGGCGGGTGTCCGTATCCATGAGGTAGAGGGTCACGCGGCCCACCTGCATTTTCCAGACCCTGGCAAAGAGGATGCGGCCCGGCAGCTCCAGATGGACGTAGAGCGGCTCGCCCGCGCTGTCCTGCACCAGGGTGATGGGCAGCTGGGCGAAGTTGTTGACCGGGTACTGGGCCACCTGACGACCGTTGGCGTCCAGGGCCTGGGTGAAGTAGCCGTTCTTGAACAGCAGGCCCACGCCCACCAGGGGCAGGGCCATATCCGAGGCGGACTTGAGGTGGTCGCCGGAGAGCACGCCCAGCCCGCCGGAATAGATGGGGATGGACTCGTTGAGGCCGAATTCCGTGGAGAAGTAGACCACGGGGCGCTCCGGCGTGATGTTGGGGTCCGGGCTGCGCAGGGGTTCGGCCATGTAGGCGTCAAAGGCGGCTGCAACCTCGGTGTAGAGGTCCATGTACTCTTTGTTGGCGCAGAGCTCCTTAAAGCGTTCCGGCGTGGCCTCCTCCAGCATTTTCAGGGGATTGCGGCAATTTTCCCACAGGGCCGGGTTCAGGGACATGAACAGGGCTTTGGCCTTGTCATGCCAGCACCACCAGAGGTTGCGGGCCAGGTCGCGCAGGCGGGTCAGCGCCTCCGGCACTTCGGCCACGGCCATGATGGGCCGCAGGAAGGGCGTGGCCGAGCAGGAGGCCGTAAGCACGCGGGTCAGGGCCGCGTGCCCGGCGTCGTGGTCGGCTCGCACGGCGGCCTTTTTGAGGGCCAGGGTAAAGGCTTCCAGATAGTTGGCAAAAAAGTGGTTCCAGGAGCTTTGTTCCGCCAGGCGGCGGGCCTGACGCCGCCACTGGGGCAGCTCTTCCGCCGGGCAGGTGACGGCTTTGAGCATGTATTCGTGCAGCACTTCCACGCTCTGCTCGAAGTTCATGCCCCGGCGGGGCATGATGCAGACGCCGGGGTGGAGCTCCGCCGCTTCCTGCAGCTGGTCCCGCGCCCACATGCCGAAGCCGGAGAGATCCGTGGTCAGGGTGGGCACGGACCAGGCCGCGCTTTCCTGCGGGGTGTAGCCCCAGGGCTCGTACCAGGAGGGGAAGAAGCCCGTGTCGCAGGCGGCCAGCACCTGCTCGTAGGGCAGGTTGAAGAAGCCGTCGTTGCCGTCCAGCATGGCAGGCACAAAGATGACCTTCACGCGCCGTTCCGGGGCGTTGTCGAGGCCCAGACGGCGGCAGGCGTTGATGATGGGGTCTTGCGGGGCATTCCAGACAAAGTGGGTGCAGAGGAAGGGCTTGCCGTTGTCGTTGGCCTGGGGGTCGCCGGAAACGGCGGCCGGGTTCACGCCCGTGTGCCCGCCCATGACCAGGCAGAGGGCCAGCACCGAGGCGTCCGTGCCGGCCAGATTTTTATCCGCGCGGGCCAGGGCTTCCAGAAAGATGTCCACGCCTTTGTTGTGCATTTCATACCGGCCGGAGATGGCGAAGATGCGGGTGCTTTCCGGCAGGCTGCCGCGCAGAAAGCGCTCCGCCGCGGCCAGCACGCGGGCGCGTTTTTCCCTGGGGGCTTCGCGCTGTTCGGAGTAGTCCGGGATGACGCGCAGGTCCAGGCCGTTGGTGGTGATGACGTCGGGCTGGCGGCCCAGAAAGACCACGGATTCCTCGCCGGTAATGGGGCTTACGGTGGTAAAGGCGTCGGCCTCGCGGGCGCTGGCGCTCTCCATGGACCATTTGGCCGTGATGTTCAGGCTGGCGGCCTCGTTGGCGGGGTTGATGGTGCGCATGTTGCTGTAGATGTCGCGTCCGGTGCCGGCCAGGGCGCGGCCCAGCATGGTGGCGTGGGTGGTGAAGACCGTGCCCACCTGCGGGGCCAGGCGCTTGAGCGTGAGCAGGCCTGCGCCGCACATCCATTCGTGGAACAGGGCTACGGAGCGGCCCTCCATGGGGCTGACGTGGTTTTCATGGATGGCGGCCACCACCTCGCCGCAGGCCGCGGCAAACATGACGGGTTCAATGTAGTCCCAGCCGCCGGAAAGGGAATCCACGCCGTAGTTTTTCCACATTTCGTAGAGCAGCTGGTTGCTGGCGTAGCGCTTGGCAAAATCCACCAGAATGACCTTGGGGCGGCCGGGGATGTTCCAGCGGCCCAGGCGGCACTTGAGGTCCTTGGTGGCCAGGGCCATGCGCAGGGAGTCCCAGACGTGTTCGTCCGTCTCTTCAAAGCCGGGGTTCTGCTGCAGGGCCGGGCCCAGCAGGAAGTAGTCCTCGCCGAAGTGCTCCACGGCCTGGAGGGCCTTACTGCTGACTACCGAATAAATGCCGCCGACTTTATTGCAGACTTCCCAACTGGTTTCAAACAGGGTGACCTGGGACGCATCGAAATTCATGACAGCTCCTTTACAAAGCAGCGCTCTACGCCATCGTTACGCTTGTTCCGGGGCCGCGCTTGCCGCCCGCGGTTTTGCAATCCTGGTTCTGGTCTCCTTGCGGCGCCGTTTTCCGGTTTCGGGCACGGCGGGCGGCGCATCCGCAGCGGCCGCACGGCGGGCGGCGCGGGTTTTGGCGGCCCTGGCGCGGTCCGCCGCGTCCAGGCGCATTTCAAAATCCGCCAGCACGTTCATATAGGTGATGTACGCATCGTAAGGGCTTGCAAAGGGATTGGGCCTGTCCGTGGCCGGGTGGGCGAACCACTTGGTGGACATGCAGGCAAAGTGGTCGGCGGTCTGGAGGCGTTCAAAATCCCTGGTCAGGTCTGCGTCGGCGCAGCGCCGCACGCGCGGGGTCAGGCTGTAAAGGGCGTGGATGGCGTCCTTTTGCATGTCGTTGCCCAGCCAGGAGGTGAGGTCGCGGCCTTCTTCCTCCCAGGAGAGGAACTGGGGCGCGTCCACCTCGCCCACGGGCTGCAGGGCTGCGCTTGCGGCGGCCGGGGTGCTCCAGCGGAAGTTGCTGTCCGCCAGGATGGCCTTGGGCAGGGCTTCCATGAAGTCGAAGACGCCCGTATCTTTGCTGAAGCGCAGGCCCAGCAGGTGGTAGTCGTTGCAGAGGGTAACAACCTGGGCTGTGTCGGCCAGGCCGCGGCACCAGGTGGCGAATTTGTCCGCCGTAAGGGGCCAGTCGTTCCAGGAGCGGTCGCCGAAGCGCCGCCCCATGTCGGCGGAAAGCCCCGCATTGCGCAGCAGAAGGCGCATTCTGGGCGCGCCCGCCGGGCGATAGAGGCAGTTGGGGCTGCGCCAGCCCAGCAGATGGTCCGCGCCTTCGGCCAGCACGGTTTTGAAGCCCAGCCGGGGCAGGGCCGCGGCCAGATCGTTGTTGTAGATGCATTCCGTATGCTTGAAGCTCACGGGCTTTGCGCCGAACAGACTTTGCAGCCGCGCGGCCTGGGCCCTGACCTGACGCTCGAATTCCTGCCGGGAGTAGAGAAAGGCCAGGGAATGGGCGCTGGTTTCGCCCAGAAACTCCACGCAGCCCGTGGCGGCCAGGGCCTTGAAGCTGTCCAGCACTTCCGGGGCGTATTGCTCAAAAAGGTCCAGGGCGGTGCCGGAAATGGAAAGGGCCAGGCAAAAGGCCCCCTTGTGACGGCGGATAAGCCGGAGCATGAGCTCGTTGGCGGGCAGGTAGCAAAGCCGCGCGGCCCGCAGCAGGGTTTCGCAGTTGCGGTCATCGTCCTCGTACAGGGAGTTCTGCCCCATGTCGAACACGGTATAGCGGCGCAACTGATAAGGCTCATGAACCTCGAAACACAGGCAAAGAGCTGGCATCAGCGACCTCCGTACAGGTTGCGGTACACGGCCAGGAGTTGTTCTGCGGCGTTTTCCCAGCGGATGGATTTCATTTCTTCCCGACAGTTTTTGACCAGTTCGGCGGCCAGGCAGGGGTAGCGCAGCACAGCGCAGATTTTGTCGGCCATGTCGCGGGTATCCCAGAAGTCGGCCTTGAGGGCGTGCTGCAGCACTTCGGCCACGCCGGACTGGCGCGAGAGCAGCACGGGCACGTCATAGAGCATGGCTTCCAGCGGGGTGATGCCGAAGGGCTCGGAAACCGAGGGCATGACGTAGAGATCGCTTAAGGCGAACATGCGGTCCACGTCCTCCCCGCGCAGAAAGCCCGCGAAGTGGAAGCGCCGCCCCATGCGCAGCTGCCCGGCCCGGCGGATGAGGCTGGGCAGCAGATCGCCGCTGCCGGCCATGAAAAAGCGCACGTTGGGGATCTTCTGCAGCACCAGGCGGGCTGCTTCCATAAAGTATTCCGGCCCTTTCTGGAACGTAACGCGGCCCAGAAAGAGCACCCGCTTCTCGTGGCGGATGCGCGGCGGGATGGCGTAGTGCTTTTCCGCTTCGTGCCGGGCCACGGCATTGTGCACCACCACGATTTTTTCGGGCGGGATGCCGTAGCGCTCCATGACCGTCTTGCGGGTCAGGCGGCTCACGGCCACCACCACGTCGGCGGCCAGCATGCCTGCGCGCTCCAGCCCGGCCACCTGCTCGTTGACGTTTTCGCCGCTGCGGTCGTACTCCGTGGCGTGGATGTGGACCACCAGGGGCTTGCCCGTCAGGGCCTTGACCAGCATGCCCGCGGGGTAGGTCATCCAGTCGTGGGCGTGGATGACGTCAAAATCCTCCCGCAAGGCTATGGCCGCTGCCAGGCGGGCGTAGCGCCGCACCTCGGTCATGAGGTCCGGGCCGTAGCCGCCGTGCAGGGCATAGGTGAAGTCGCCCGTGCGGCCGGGCGCGGACTGGAGCGTTCTGCGGCCCTGGCGGCAGAGCTGGCGCAGCGCCCTGGCGTAGCCGCCGGGCGTTAGGTAGGGGGTCAGGGGGCTGTCCAGGGGCAGGTAGCGGATGCTCTGCCGCCAGGCCTCCTGCCCGGCCCAGGCGAGGCGCTCTTCCGTTTCCGGGCTGATGGGCGTGCCTGAGGCTTCCATCAGCCGCAGGAAGTCGTTTTGGCCTTTTGCGCCCTGTGCGCGGGGCAGCACAAAAAGAATGTCCACGCCCTTTTTGGCCAGCGCCTGGGTCATGCCATAGCAGGCTGTGCCAAGGCCGCCGCTGATGTGGGGGGGGAATTCCCAGCCGAACATAAGCACACGCATGGCAAATTCCTTATAGGGCCGGGCGCGGCGCGGCGGCGTTTGCCCCGCCGTGGGCTGCGCCCAGGTTCATGACCACGCGGCAGACGCCCGCCGTATCGCCCGATACGGGATGGGCCAGGCGGCAGGCCGCCCGGCGCTCCCACTGGTCCACTGCCTCCGGGGCCGCGGCGCGCAGCGCCAGAAGCAGGCGCAGGCACTCGGCCACGCTCCAGGCCTGGGCAATGCAGCCGTTGGGCGCGTAGGGCGGGGAGCCGTCAAAAATTTCCGAAATGCTGCCCAGGCCCGCATCGGTCAGGTGGTCGCAGTAGAGGGGCGTGAGCGTTTCCAGAAGGCCCCGTACGGCCCCTTCCACGTCCCAGGCCGTGCGCAGCAGGGCGTCGCCGTAGTGGCCCAGCAGCCAGGGCCAGACCGTGCCCTGATGGTAGGCCGCGTCGCGTTCTTCCGGCCCGCCCGCGTAGCGCCCGCAGTAGGCCGGATCGTCCGGGGCCAGGGTGCGCAGGCCGTAGGGCGTGAGCAGTTTGTTGCGCACGCATTCCACCACCTGGGCCTGGAAGTCTTCCGGAAGAATGGGGTAGGGCAGGGAAACGGCAAAAATCTGGTTGGGCCGCACGCTTTTGTCCAGCCCGCTTTCACGCCAGACGTCGCCCAGGCGGCCGCCGCCTTCCGGAACCCAGAAGCGTTGCAGAAAGGCCAGGCGCATGTCGCGCAGCAGCGCGTCCCCGGCTGGCTCCGGCTCGTGAAAGCGGCGGGCCAGGGCGTCCGCAAAGGCCAGCAGGTTGTACCACAGGGCGTTGACCTCCACGGGAAAGCCGTGGCGCGGCGTTACCGGGCGGCCGTTGACCTGGGCGTCCATCCAGGTGAGCTGGGTGCGGGCGTCGCCCGCGTGCAGGAGGCCGTGGGCGTCCACATAGACGCCCTGGCCCGGGCCTTCCCTGTAGCCGCGGATAATGGCCAGCAGCGCGGGCCAGGCGTGCTCCCGCACCCAGGCGTAGCCTGTCTCGTCGGCCGTGCGGCAGAAGCTCTGCACGGCAAAGGCGTACCACAGGGCCGCGTCCACGGCGTTGTAGGCGTGGTTGCCGTCCACGGCAAACATGTTGGGCAACAGGCCGCGGCGCAGGCTCTGCCCCAGCCGGGCCAGCACGCGCAGGCCGAAATCCGTGCGGCCCGCCGCAAAGGCCAGGCCCGGCAGGCTGATGCAGGTATCTCTGCCCCAGGCTTCAAACCAGGGATAGCCCGCCACCACCTGGGGCGCGCCCTGGGGCGTGGCGGTGCAGAACTGCCGGCCGGTCTGGGCCAGGTGCCCGGCCAGGCCGCCGCCCGCGCGGTGGGCCTTGGTGCGGGCGCGGCTTTCCGCCGCCCAGAGCTCGGCCAGATCGTCCGTGCAGGGCGCAACGCCTGCAGAAAGATAGACGTGAACGCCGCGGGTCAGGGGCGGCAGGGGAATTTCCAGCAAGCCGGGAATGAAGAGGTCTTCGCTGGAGGGAAAGCCGCGTTCCGCCTCCTGAAAATATTCCACCTGGCGGCACCAGTCGGGCCCGGACGTGAAGACGGCTTCCCCCACGGCCTTGTCCTGGGGCGCAGCCGCGCGCTGCACCTGAAAATAGAGGGGCGGCAGGCTGGCGTAAGGCTGCACGCCGAAGCCGTGCGGCACGGGCGTGGTTGCGCCGCGCGCCTGCGGATTGGCGTGGGTGAGGGCGTGCATGGGGCGGCAGGCCAGCAGGGGCCGCAGCCGCAGGGTCAAGGGCGGCAGATCCGCCGGGCCGCACAGGCTGTAGCGCAGAACCAGGCGGCTTTCCCCCCGGATGAGGAAAAGCTCCCTGTCCAGGCGCGCCTCGCCCACGCGGTAGGTCCAGCGGGGCCATTGGTCCAGGCAGAAGGCCTCCTGGCATTCGTGCCCGTGGGGGTAGAGCAGGCCGGGGTGCTGCCTGGTGGAGAAGAAAAATTCCTTGCCGCCGCCCAGCACGGATTCCTCCAGCGCCGAGAGCAGCACATGGCGGCCGTGAACGGTATCGACCACCAGCAGACCGTGATACTTGCGGGTGTTGCAGCCCAGAATGCTGCCGGCGGCGTAGTCGCCCCGGCCGTTGGTGAGCAGCCATTCCTTGCGCAGAGCCCTGCGGGTGTTCTGGCAGGCGGCTTTGTCGAAACGGAACCGCATAGGCGCTCCTTGCCGGGGCTTTCGCGCCCGGCGGCCGCCGAGGGGGGCGATCGCCGCAAACAAGCACGGGCGCGGCCCACAGGGGCGCTCCGTGTATAAGGATAAAATCGGCGACCGCTCTGGCGGCGGGCCGCGCTGCTGCGGTGAGGCGGGAAAGGAAGGCGCAGCGAAACGCGGCGTCACACCCGGGCTTGCGCGCTTGCCGTGGCGGGCCCGGAACCGGCACGACGGAGGGAAAGGGAACCGCCGCGCGCAACAACGTGGGCAGGGGGAATTCCCTTCGATTTCTGCTTGTATTCTACGGCAGATTTTTTTATTTGTCGATATTTCACTTTCAGGAAAAAGTGAAAAAAAGCGCATGACCTGCGGCCCGGTTGGGGCTTTTGCTTTTCGGCTTTTTGGGATAACGTGGGGGCCTGTTCGCAACACGCATACCTGACGGGGGTGTCAAATGAAAGGATGTGGCCGTTGGTTCGGGGCCTTGGCCCTGACCCTGCTGCTGCCGGCCGTGGCGCTGGCGGCGGACGTCAAAATCGGGCTGATGTGCCCGTTGACGGGCAAGTGGGCCTCTGAAGGCCAGGACATGAAAAACATCGTCAGCCTGCTGGCCGACGAGGTCAACGCCAAGGGCGGCGTCAAGGGCCGCAAGATCGATCTGGTGGTGGAAGACGACGCGGGTGACCCGCGCACGGCGGCCCTGGCCGCGCAGAAGCTGGCTTCCTCCGGGGTGACGGCGGTCATCGGCACCTACGGCTCGGCCGTGACCGAGGCCAGTCAGAGCATCCTGGACGAGGCGGGCCTGGTGCAGATCGGCACGGGCTCCACCAGCGTGCGCCTGACGGAAAAGGGCCTGCCGCTCTTTTTCCGCACCTGCCCGCGTGACGACGCCCAGGGGCGCTCCGCCGCCGCGGCCATCGTCAAGGGCGGCTACAAGGCCGTGGCCTTGCTGCACGACAATTCCTCCTACGCCAAGGGCCTGGCCGAAGAAACCAAGGCCCAGCTGGCCAAGCTGGGCGTGAAGGTGGTCTTTTACGACGCTCTTACCCCCGGAGAGCGCGACTACACGGCCATTCTCACCAAACTCAAGGCCGCCAAGCCCGACCTGATCTTCTTTACCGGCTACTATCCGGAAACCGGCATGCTGTTGCGGCAGAAAAGGGAAATGGGCTGGAACGCGCCCATGATGGGCGGCGATGCCGCCAACCACCAGGATTTGGTCAAGATCGCCGGGGTGGAGGCTGCCGAGGGCTACTTCTTTGTGAGCCCGCCCCTGCCGCAGGATATGGACACGCCGGAGGCCAAAGCCTTTCTGCAGGCCTTCCAGGCCCGCTACCACGCGGTGCCCGTGTCTGTCTGGGCCGTGCTGGCGGGCGACGCCTTCAAGGCTATTGTGGGCGCGCTGGAAGCCGGCCAGGATAAGCCCGAAGCCATGGCCGCCTGGCTCAAGCAGCTTAAGGGCATGCCGGCGCTTTCCGGCACCCTGGGCTTTGACGCCAAGGGCGACCGGGTAGGCGAGTTTTACCGCGTGTACAAGGTGGACAATAAAGGCCGCTTTGTGCTGCAACCCAAATAGCCACCGGCGGCGGTCCGTCGCCGACGCGGCTGCGCGAGGCCCCGGCATGCCGGGGCCTCGCCGTGCCCGCGCCGGTGCGGCCCCACGCCGCCTTTCCGTGTCCCGTCGCCGGTCCGCCGCGCGGCCGGGCGCTCCGAACGCACATGGAACAATTTTTACAACAGCTGTTGAACGGCCTGGCCGTAGGGGGCATTTACGCGCTGGTGGCCCTGGGCTACACCATGGTCTACGGCGTGCTCAAGCTCATCAACTTTGCCCACGGCGATCTCTTTACCGTGGGGGCCTACCTGGGCCTGACCCTGCTGGTGAGCTGCAACCTGGCCGGGCTGCTGCCGCCTTTTCTGGCCGTGGGCCTGGTCTTTCTGATGGTGGCCCTGTTGGTGGCCCTGGTGGGCTACCTGCTGGAGCGCACGGCCTACCGGCCACTGCGCAACGCCGGGCGGCTCTCCGCCGTGGTTTCGGCCCTGGGCGCGTCCATCTTTTTTCAGAACGCCATCATGCTTATCTACGGCGCGCGGTTCTACGTTTACCCGGACTACCTGCGGCCGAACTTCACAGTCCACCTCTTCGGCCTGGCCGTGCCTGGGGTGCGCCTGCTGGTCATCGCCGCCTGCGTGCTGCTTATGCTGGGGCTTTCGGCCTTTATTCAGCGCACCCGCACGGGCGCGGCCATCCGCGCCGTGGCCATCGACCCCGGCGCGGCCCAGCTTATGGGCATTAACGTGGACCGGGTCATTTCTCTGGTCTTTCTTATCGGGCCCGGCCTGGGCGGCGCGGCGGGCCTGATGGTGGGCATCTACTACGGGCAGATCGATTTTACCATGGGCTGGTCCTACGGGCTTAAGGCCTTTACCGCCGCCATCCTGGGCGGCATCGGCAACATCCCCGGTGCCATGCTGGGCGGCTTGCTGCTGGGCGTGGTGGAGGCCCTGGCCGCGGGCTACATCGCCATTGCCTGGAAGGACGCCATCGCCTTCGTGGTGCTGATCCTCATCCTTATCGTCCGGCCTACGGGCCTTCTGGGCGAACGCACGGCGGAAAAGCTATGAGCGCGCGCCGTTCCCCTTTGCTCTACATTTTGCCGGGCCTGCTGCTCTGCGCCCTGCCCCTGGTCTGCAACGCCTACTGGCTGGACGTTTGCGTGAGCATCGGCCTTTACGCCCTGCTGGCCCTTTCCCTCAATGTCATTCTGGGGCAGGCGGGCATCTTCCACATGGGGCACGCGGCCTTCTTCGCCGTGGGGGCCTATGCGACGGCCATCTGCAATACCGTCTACCACTGGCCGGTGCTCTGGGTCATGCCCCTGGCGGGCGCGGCGGCCGCCCTGGTGGCCCTGGTGGTGGCCAGGCCCATCATCCACCTGCGGGGCGATTATCTGCTCATTGTCACCATCGGCATTGTGGAAATTGTGCGCATTGCCCTCATCAACGACATTTTCGGCCTCACGGGCGGCTCCAACGGCATTTTCGGCATTGCCCGGCCCCGCTTTTTTGGTTTCAAGATTGTGAAAAGCGTGCATTTCTACTACCTGGTCTGGGGCATGGTGGGCGTGAGCCTGCTGCTCTTCTACGGCCTGTGGCACTCCCGCTTCGGCCGCGCCCTCAACTACATTAAAGAGGATGACGTGGCCGCCGAAGGCTGTGGCGTCAACGTCACCCACTACAAGCTGGCCGCCTTTGTGCTGGGGGCCTTCTGGGCCGGTATGGCCGGCACCCTGTATGCCGCAAAAATGACTACGATTGCTCCGGAATCTTTTAATTTTATGGAATCCGTCATCATCTTTGCCGTGGTCATCCTCTCCGGCGGCAGCCAGATCGGCGTGCTGATCAGCGCCTTTCTCTTCATCGGGCTGCCCGAACTGCTGCGCGAATTTTCCAACGCGCGCATGCTCATCTTCGGCCTGGCCATGATGGTCATGATGGTCTGGCGGCCCCAGGGCCTGCTGCCCCCCCAGCCCCGGCGCTACCGTGTGACGCCGCCCCCGGACGGCCCGGCCGCGCCGCCCGCAGCCTTGGGCGGGCCTGAGGGCGCGGATGCGGCCGCATCCGCCGTGGCGTCCGCAGTCGCCCCTGCGGCGGGGAGGCCCGCATGAGCCTCTTGCATCTCCAGCAGGTGACCAAGGTCTTCGGCGGGCTGGTGGCCGTCAACGACCTGACCTTTACCGTGGAGGACGGCAGCATTGTAGGGCTTATCGGCCCCAACGGCGCGGGCAAGACCACGGTATTCAACTGCATCACCGGCAACTACACGCCGGAGCAGGGCCGCGTCTTCTTTGACGGCGCGTCCATTGCCGGGCTGCGGCCCCACAAGGTGGTGGAGCTGGGCATCGCCCGCACCTTCCAGACCATCCGCCTGTTCGGCAAACTGCCCGCGCTGGAAAATGTTCTGGCCGGACGGCACTGCCGCATGCGCGCCGGGCTGCTTTCCTGTATGCTGCATACCCCGGCCCAGCGCCGCGAAGAGCGCGCCGCCGTGGACCGCTGCATGGAGGAGCTGCGCTTCGTGGGCCTGGCCGGGCACTATATGGAGGCTGCCGGCGGGCTTTCTTACGGCAATCAGCGCCTGCTGGAAATCGCCCGCGCCCTGGCCTCGGACCCGCGCCTGATCATTCTGGACGAACCCGCCGGCGGCATGAACGACCAGGAAACCGCCGCCTTGGTGGAAACCATCCGCGCCATCCGCAACCGGGGCGTCACCGTGCTGCTCATTGAACACGACATGCGGCTGGTCATGCAGATTTGCGAAAAACTGGTGGTGCTGGAGCACGGCGCCATGATCGCCCAGGGCAGCCCCCAGACCGTGCGGCAGGATCCCGCGGTCATTGAAGCCTACCTGGGCGCGGACGACGGAGAGTGGTAGGCATGGCCCTGTTGCAACTTGTGGACGTGCGGGTGCGCTACGGCAGCGTGGAAGTGCTGCACGGCGTGAACCTGCGGGTGGAAGAAGGCGAAATTGTCACCATCCTGGGGGCCAACGGCGCGGGCAAAAGCACCACCCTGCTCTCCATCAGCGGCCTGGTGCGCCCCTTTGCCGGGGAAATCCTTTTTGAAGGCCAGGATCTGCTGCGCCTGCCCAGCCACAAGGTGGTGGACCTGGGCATTGCCCAATCCCCCGAAGGCCGCCGGGTTTTCGGCGTCATGAGCGTGCTGGAAAATTTGCGCCTGGGGGCCTTCTGCGTGCGGGACAAAGCCCGCAGCGAAAAGACCCTGGAGTGGATTTTTGACCTCTTCCCCCGCCTGCTGGAACGTAAGGACCAGCTGGCAGGCACCCTCTCCGGCGGCGAACAGCAGATGCTCGCCATTGGCCGCGCCCTCATGGCCCAGCCGCGCCTGCTGCTGCTGGACGAACCCTCTCTGGGCCTGGCGCCCCTGCTGGTGCGCTCCATCTTTGAAACCGTGCGGGCCATCAACAAACGCGGCGTCACCGTGCTGCTGGTGGAACAAAACGCCCGCGCCGCCCTGCGCCTGGCCACCCGCGGCTACGTCCTCGAAGTGGGCAACGTGGTGCGCGAAGACAGCGCCGCCAACCTCCTGGCCGACCCCGCCGTGCGTGAAGCCTATCTGGGGGGGTAGAGAAGATTTTTGTGAGGGCAGGGGGAGAGATGTGTGGGGGGAGGGGACTTTTGAGCGCTGCTGTCTTTCCCGTAACCAGCGCTGCTGTCTTCGCCCGTAACTAGCGTTGCTGTCTTCGCCCGTAACTTCCTTCGTCGTAACGGGCTAAGCTCCTTCGTCGTAACGGGCTAAGCCGACCCAAAGTCCCCTTCTCCCCGCGCTCCCAGCCTTCAAAAAATTTTTTCTCCTCAGGGGCCGTGTACCCTGGAGCGCGCGGCCTGAACTGCCCGGAGATGCGTATGCCCGCCCTTATCGCCTGTTATGTGTGCAGCGTCGGGGGTCTGCCCCTGGCCCGACGGGTGCGGGCCGCACTTGCGGCCGCGCCCTGGGCCGCTTCCGTTGGCCCCGTGCCGCCGGGTCCCGATGCCGCGCCCTGCCGCCTCTACGCGCCCCTGCGCTTCTGCCCTGCGGACGCCGCCCCCTTTGCAAGCCTGAGCGTCCTGCTGGCGGAGACCTACCGGCAGTACGGCGCGCACATCTTTGTGGGCGCGGCGGGCATTGCCGTGCGCGCCCTGGCCCCCCTGCTGGCGCACAAGAGCGTGGATCCGCCCGTTTTGGTGCTGGATCCGGCCGGGGCTCATGTGGTGAGCCTGCTTTCCGGCCACTGGGGCGGCGGCAACGCCCTGGCCCGGCATCTGGCGGCCCTGCTGGGGGCCACGCCCGTCATCACCACCGCTTCGGACGCCCTGGAGGCCGGGGGGGGAAAAACGTGGGCAGGTGCGGCCGGGGGGGGGACAGGCGCCGGGGACGGCGCGGGCAGAACCAACGCGGCCCCCGCGCCTGGCGTGCCGGCCCTGGACCTGCTGTTGCAGGAGGCGGGCCTGCGCCTGGTGGACTGGGGCGTTTTGCCCCGTCTGCAGGCGGCGTTGTTGGAAGGCCGTCCCCTGCCGCTTTGGGACCCCTGTGGGGCGCTGCCGCCGCGCCCCTGGCTGATGCGTGCGGACACGGCGGCGGCGCGTGCGGAGAGCGCCCTGCCGCCCCGGCAGCCGGACGGCGCGTTGTTGCTGGCCGCGCACTACCGGCGGCTGCCGCCCGCACCCGGCAGGCTGCGGGTGGCCGTGCCGCGGCTGTATGTGGGCCTGGGCTGCCGCAAGGGCATTCCTGAGCTGGCGGCGGCGGACGCCCTGTGCGCCCTGTGCGCCCGGCTGGGCCTGGAACCCCTGGCCGTAGCCGGATTGGCCACGGTGCGCGAAAAACTGGCGGAACCGGCCCTGCAAAAGCTGGCGGCTCTGCTGCGCGTGCCCTTGCGCGGCTTTGACGCGGCGGCCCTGGCCCGTTGCCCCGTGCCCCACCCCTCGGCGGCGGCGGGGCGGCGTTTCGGCCTGCCGCCCTTCGGCGTGTGCGAGGGCGCAGCCCTGCTGGCGGCGGCCGATACGGCATCCGTACAGGGGGCGCGCCTGCTTGCGCCCAAAACCGTGTTTCAGGCGGCCCTGACCCTGGCCGTGGCCCTGGGCGGGCCGCCCCCTTCGGCCCTGGCCGACGGCGCGCGCGCCGCAGCCAGCCTGCCCTGTCCATTCACGGAGGAACGCGCATGAAGCCTGCAGCACTGGCAAACGCCGCATCGCGCGCGTTCTGGTCCTGCTGTTATCCATTTATGGAGGAGTACGCATGAAGCCTGCAACCCTGCATGTGGTGGGCCTTGGCCCCGGCGACGCGCAATGTCTGACGCCTCAGGCCCGCCAGGTGCTGCAAGAGGCGCGTTGCGTGGCCGGGTATCATCTGTATATGGATCTGGTGCCGCCGGAGCTGCTGGAAGGCAAACGCCGCATCAGCACGGGCATGCGACAGGAGGCCGAACGCTGCGCCGCCGCCGTGGACGCGGCCCTGGCCGGGGAGCCCACAGCCCTGGTCTGCTCTGGCGACCCGGGCGTCTACGCCCTGGCGGGTCTGGCGCTGGAGACCCTGGAGGCGCGCGGGCTGGCGGGCGTGGTGCCCTTTGCGGTGGTTCCGGGCGTGCCCGCGGTGTGCGCGGCCGCAGCCCTGCTGGGCGCGCCGCTCATGCACGATTTTGCCTGCGTCAGCCTGAGCGACCTGCTCACGCCCTGGGAGACCATCGTGCGGCGGCTTACGGCAGCCCTGGCGGCGGATTTTGTCTGCGTGCTCTACAATCCGCGTTCACATGGGCGGCCGGAGCATCTGGCCGCGGCGCTTGCCCTGGCGCGCAACTATCGGGAGCCGCACTGCCCCGTGGGCGTGGTGCGCCAGGCCTTCCGCCCCGGGCAAACGGCGCGGGTGTTGCGGCTGGACGCGGTAAACCCGGAAGAAGTGGATATGCTCAGCCTGTGCATCATCGGCAACGCCACGAGCCGCGCCCTGGGGCCGTATATGCTCACGCCGCGCGGCTATGAACGCAAGCGCAGGGCCGGGGGCGCGGCGGCAACGCCGCCGGAGCGGGGGCGGAAGGCCGCCGGGCCGACGGCAGAGCCGAACGCCGCACCGCAGGGAAAAGCGGGCGGATAGGGCATTTCGATTTT
The DNA here is from genome assembly GCF_900102485.1 of Desulfovibrio legallii. Classification (NCBI taxonomy): domain Bacteria; kingdom Pseudomonadati; phylum Thermodesulfobacteriota; class Desulfovibrionia; order Desulfovibrionales; family Desulfovibrionaceae; genus Desulfovibrio; species Desulfovibrio legallii. The sequence goes on from NZ_FNBX01000002.1 coordinate 182,730, forward strand.
GAAATGCCCTGGCGGCTGCGTGAGCAGACGCCCGCTGTGGAGGCGTAAGCGCAAGTTATTTGCACTGTCGAGCACCGAAACGAGCGTGCCGTAAACTTCGGGAATGCGTTTCTCAAAGTTAATCTGCTCTAGGCCCGCCTGGCGCGGAGGAGACCGCCGCGACAGGCGGGCAGCGTTATTTTTTGCCATGCGCGGCGGGGCGGCGTTGCGGCCCAAAGCAGGGGGCCGCAGCGCCGCGCGCAGTCTGGGGAAAGCCCTCTACGCCTGCGCCGTGCCGTCCTGTTCCTTCTTGAAAATGATGAGCGGGCAGTTTTTACAGATGGCCGCGCCGGGGAAGGGATTGCCCAGGCGGGTGATGGAGGCGCCGCCCTTGGCCTTGAGGCGGGCTTCCAGGCGCTGGACCACGCCTTCCAGCTGCGAACCCGGAATGGAGACGTTGATTTCGCCCCGCTCGGTCTTGCCGGAGTTGTAGCTGCCGCTGCAAGCCAGGTAGAGGTTGGCCTCCTGCGTGTTGAAGCTGTAAACGTTGCCGGAACAGGCGGCGGAGTTCACGCTCATGGAGGGCCGGAAGCGCTCCCGCCGCTGGCTGGCCATCCAGTCGTCCACCAAGTGGTAGGCCTGCATGGAATCGCAGTAGAAGTGCACCACGTCCGGCATGCCCGCCGCCAGGGCCAGGGGCGCCACGGCCACGGCCAGGAGGGCGTTTTCCTTCAGGCGCGGTTTGGCCTCCAGCACGCGGCGGGCGTGCTCTTCGTCCGCGCAGTACTTGGCGTGGCTTTTGATTTCCCCTTCGTCCAGCCCTTTCCAGCCGAAAACGTATTTGGCGTTGGAACAGCCCAGCTTGTCCTGCTCCATCAGCACGGCCAGGCCTTCCATGCGCGCCCCCACCTCGGCCTGACAGAAGGTCATGGCTTTAACGGGCGCATAATGGGGCTGATCGCGTTTGAAGTCTTCCAGTTCCTTTTTGTCAAAGAAGTATTTTATGGCGATGGGGTAGTGCATCAGCCGCAACTCGCGCATCAAAACCTCTTGAAGTCGTGCGAAGGTGTTCATATTCCTCCCCTGCAGTCAGGTTTATGGTGGTAAAGGGTAGATGGATGGGTCCGTAATGTTATAGCAGGATATAGTCCCTTGCAAGGGGGGTGTCAAAGGCGTCACTGTTTTTTTCAGGACGGCGTAGAGAACATTGCAGACAATAGGTTAAATTGCAGTATGTTGGCGTGGAGAGCCAGCCGGTTGGGGCCCAAAGGCGCCGCGCGGGCCAGAGGCAATCCCCTAGATGCGGTCCACATTGACAGCGGGACAGGAGGACCGTATGGTCAGGACAATTCCCATGTTCCGCATTTTACAAGGAGGTCCGCCGTGAAAAAAACGTTGGTTCTGGCCTGTAGCTTCGTGCTGGCGCTGGCTCTGCCCGCACTGGCCGCCCCCACCGCTCCGGACAAGCCGCTGGAGTTCAAGGGCGCGCAGAAAACCGTCATGTTTCCCCACGCGCCCCACGCCAAGGTGGAGTGCGTCACCTGTCACCACCTGGTAAACGGCAAAGAGAGCTTCGCCAAGTGCGGCTCCGCCGGCTGCCATGACGACCTGAAGGCCAAAAAGGGCGAAAAGAGCCTGTACGCCGTGGTTCACACCCGGACGGAACTCAAGCACATGACCTGCCTGGGTTGCCATTCCAAGGTCGTGGCCGAGAAGCCAGAGCTGAAGAAGGATTTGACTGGCTGCGCTAAGTCCAAGTGTCATCCATAACCCCGCGGCGCGGGCGGCTTTTGCCCCCTGGCTGCGTCAAAAGGCTATGCCGGACCGGGCCTGTACCAAAGAGTACTATTCCCGTCCCGACATAGCCTTTTTCCTTGCCAGGGAACAAAATCCGCGCCGCGCCTTAAGTGGAAGGGCTTTTGCCCCCTGGCTGCGTCAAAAGGCTATGCCGGACCGGGCCTGTACCAAAGAGTACTATTCCCGTCCCGACATAGCCTTTTTCCTTGCCAGGGAACAAAATCCGCGCCGCGCCTTAAGTGGAAGGGCTTTTGCCCCCTGGCTGCGTCAAAAGGCTATGCCGGACCGGGCCTGTACCAAAGAGTACTATTCCCGTCCCGACATAGCCTTTTTCCTTGCCAGGGAACAAAATCCGCGCCCCGCCCCATGCGGCCTGTGCCCTGCGGCCTGTGCCCTGCGGCCTGTGGCCCGTAGGCGTACCCTGACCAGAGGCTTGTTTGCCCTGCCGGGCATGGCGGTGTGTGTTTTCTTTATTTCGTTTGGGTCGCCTCCGGCGAGGGCAGGGGGTCAAGGGCGGGGCCGCGCCCCCCCTTAGACCCCCTACAACCCCCATAACCCCCCGCTTTGCAGATCGCCTTACCCTGATGGCCCGGCTGGTGGGACGCGCCCGCTGCGCGGATGCGTCCCAAGGCCGGGCGCAACTGCCGCCGGCCCTACAGCCCGAATCTGTCCCCGTGTCCCGCGTCCCACAGCCCCGGTGGCGCGCAGGGTAACAGCGCGCTGGCCGCAGCCTGTACCCTGCCCGACAGTTGGGCGGCAGCGGGGCTATGTGCGGCGCGGCTGGGGTGCGCCGCTACGCGACCGCACCCCTTTATGCCGCGCTCAACTCCCAGGGGGGGGGGAAGGCAGTCGTGTCTCTGGGGGTGCCGTGTACGGGTGTCCAGGGTACGTCCTGTGCGTTCCCTGAGAAGGAAAAGTTTTTTGAAGGGGATGGGGGGGCGTGGGGGGGCAGGGGAAACTTTTGTTCACAAAAGTTTCCCCTGCCCCCCCACAAAACCTCTTTTCCCCCCCATTGCCAGCTATTTGCCGTTGAAGACCAGGGTGTCGTTCTGCACGTCCACGGTGACGTGCTGGCCGTCGCGGATTTTGCCGCTGACCAGTTCGCGGGCCAGGGGCGTTTCCACGGCCTGCTGGACGTAGCGCTTGAGGGGGCGCGCGCCGTAGACGGGGTCGTAGCCCGCGTCGGCCATGAAGGTGCGGGCGGCGTCCGTGAGCTCCAGCTTGATCTTGCGGTCTTCCAGGCGGCTGCGCAGACGCTGCATCTGCAGGTCCACGATGCGGGCGATCTGGTCGCGGCGCAGGGGGAGGAAGACCACGGTTTCGTCCACACGGTTAAGGAATTCCGGCCGGAAGTGGGCCCGCAGCTCTTCCATAACCTGTTCGCGCGCGCCTTCCTTCAGGGCGCCGTCCGGGGAGATGCCGTCCAGCAGGTGCGTGGAGCCGATGTTGGAGGTCATGATAATGATGCAGTTGCGGAAGTCCACGGTGCGGCCCTGGCTGTCTGTGAGGCGGCCGTCGTCCAGCAGTTGCAGCAGGGTATTGAAGACGTCCGGGTGGGCCTTTTCGATTTCGTCAAAGAGCACCACGGAGTAAGGCTTGCGGCGCACGGCCTCAGTAAGCTGGCCGCCTTCGTCATAGCCCACGTATCCTGGGGGCGCGCCGATGAGGCGGGACACGGAGAATTTTTCCATGTATTCGCTCATGTCCAGGCGCACCATATTGTCTTCGGTATCGAAGAGGGCTTCGGCCAGGGCTTTGGAAAGCTCGGTTTTGCCCACGCCCGTGGGGCCGAGGAAGATGAAGGAGCCCGTGGGCCGGTCCGGATCGGAGAGCCCGGCGCGGGCGCGCAGCACGGCGTCGGCCACGGCGGTCACGGCCTCGTCCTGGCCCACCACGCGTTCGTGGAGCTGGTCGGCCAGCTTAAGGAGCTTTTCGCGTTCGGATTCCATGAGGCGGGTGACCGGGATGCCCGTCCACTTGGCCACGATTTCGGCCACGTCATCGGGGCCCACTTCTTCGCGCAGCAGGCGCTGGCCCTCCGGGTTGCCGGCTTTGGAGGCCTCGGCCAGCTTCTTTTGCAGCTCAAGGAGCTTGGAGTATTTGAGCTCCGCGGCCTTATTGAGGTCATAGGCGCGCTCGGCCTGCTCAATGGCCAGCTTGGTCTGCTCAATTTCGCCCTTGATTTCGCGCACGGTGTTGATGGAGCCTTTTTCGCTCTCCCACTGTTTGCGCATGGCGGCCTGCTGGGTGCGCAGGTCGGCCAGTTCGTTTTCCAGGCGTTGCAGGCGATCCTGGGAGGCGGCGTCGGTTTCGCGGCGCAGGGCCTCGCGCTCGATTTCGAGCTGCATGACCTTGCGGTTCACCTCGTCCAGCTCAGCGGGCAGGGAGTCGATTTCCGTGCGGATAAGGGCCGCGGCCTCGTCGATGAGGTCAATGGCCTTATCCGGCAGCTGGCGGTCGGTGATGTAGCGGTGGGAGAGCACCACGGCCTCTACGATGGCCGAGTCGCTGATGCGCACGCCGTGGTGGACTTCAAAGCGTTCCTTAAGGCCGCGGAGGATGGAGATGGCGTCCTCCACCGTGGGTTCGTCCACCATAACGGGCTGGAAGCGGCGCTCCAGGGCCGGGTCTTTTTCGATGTACTTGCGGTACTCGTCCACGGTGGTGGCGCCGATGCAGTGCAGCTCGCCGCGGGCCAGCATGGGCTTGAGCAGGTTGCCCGCGTCCATGGCCCCTTCGGTTTTGCCTGCGCCCACGATGGTGTGCAGCTCGTCGATGAAGAGGATGATCCGGCCTTCGCTTTTTTCCACCTCATTGAGCACGGCTTTGAGGCGCTCTTCAAACTCGCCGCGGTATTTGGCCCCGGCGATGAGCGCGCCCATATCCAGAGCGTAGAGCTTGTGGCCCTTGAGGCCTTCGGGCACGTCGCCCTTGACGATGCGGAAGGCCAGGCCCTCCACAATGGCGGTTTTGCCCACGCCGGCCTCGCCAATGAGCACGGGGTTGTTTTTGGTGCGGCGGGAGAGGATGCGCACCACCCGGCGGATTTCAGCGTCGCGGCCGATGACGGGGTCCATCTTGCCCTGACGCGCGGCCTCCACCAGGTCGCGGGCGTATTTGGAGAGGGCCTCGAAGGTTTCCTCTGGGTTGGCGCTGGTCACGCGCGCGCCGCCGCGCAGCTCTTCCATGGCGGCCACAAAGGCGGCGCGGGTGAGCTTGTATTCCTTAAAGACTTCGCCCAGGGGCGAGGAGGGGGCGACATCTGTGAGCGCGGCGAAGAGGTGGTCCACGCTGACGTATTCATCCTTCATGCGTTTGGCTTCATTCTGGGCGTCGCCCAGAATCTTGGCCAGGCGCTGGGTAATCATGATCTTGGTGGGGTCCATGCCGCCGCCGGAAACCGAGGGCCGCTTGCGCAGCGCGCCTTCCAGGCCCACGGCCAGGGCTTTGGGCTGCACGCCCATCTGCTCCAGGATGCGGGGCACGATGCCGTTTTCCTGCCGCACCAGGGCCAGGGCCAGGTGTTCGGCGTCGGTTTCCTGGTGGCCCATGCCGGCGGCGATGGTCTGGGCCTCGCCTACGGCCTCGCGGGCTTTGTCAGTAAACTTGTTGATGTCCATAGGGGTTCCTCCACACGCTGTCCCCATCATAGGGGGCCAGATGGTCTTCGGCTTTTTGTGCAGGGGCCGGAGCCGTCTCCCTGTTACTCTTCAAACTTCTGCAGGCTGCGCACGCTGCGCTCCAGGGTGTCAATGCGCTCCAGCAGGTCCACGATGATGGTCCCGCCCAGCACGGGCAGCTCAAAATCGCAGCAGATGCGTTCCAGCTTGCGCACGCGGTAGATGTCCGCATCGCGGAAAAAGCGTTGCCGGGCGGCGCTGGTGCGGGTTTCTATCCAGCCCAGGCTCAGCAGTTCTTCCAGCCGTTCCGGCGCAATGCCGGTGGCTTCCACAAATTCTTCCCAGGCCAGGACCGCGGAAGGGACGGGCCAGGACGGTTTTTTCGGCGTCATGCTCATGATGTTGCCCTCCACCCGGCCGTCAGGCCCGCGCCTTGAAGGTCGATGTATCCGCCAGCTTCTGCCAGAGCTCGCGTTCCGTCGCACTCAGCGTGGCGGGCGCTTTGATCATGACTCTGGCCAGCAGGTCGCCGCGCTGCCCGGCGCCGCCCAGGCCCTTGCCCCGCAGGCGGAATTTGCGCCCGGAGCTGGACCCGGCGGGAATCTGCATCTCCACCGCGCCTTCCAGGGTGGGCACCTCTACCCGCGCGCCCAGGGCCGCTTCCCACGGGGCCAGGGCCACATCGCACTGCAGGGTTGTGCCGTCCACTTTGAAGATGCTGTGGGGCAGATAGCGCACCCGCAAAAAGAGATCGCCGGGCGTGCCGCCGCCGGGGGCGGGATCGCCCTGGCCCGCCAGGCGCAGCTTGGCGCCTTCGCGGATGCCGGAGGGCACGTTGACCTCCAGTGTCTTGGGGCCCTGGGCCATCTGCAGGGTGACGGCGCGCCGGCCGCCGCGCATGACTTCTTCCAGGCTCAGGGGCAGCTCGGCCTCCACGTCGCGGCCCCGGCGCTGGCGCGCAGAAAAGCCGCCGAAGGGGTCCGGGCCGAAGCCGCCCGCCTGACGCCCGTTGAACTGGCCGCGCGCGCCGCCGCCGAAAAGGGTCTCAAAAAAGTCCGAGAAGCCGGAGCCGTCAAAGTTTTTGCCGTTGAAGGTAAAATGCACGTTTTCAAAGCCCGGCTCGCCCTGAAACTGCTGGCCGTGCTGCCAGTCCGGCCCCAGCTGGTCGTAGAGCCTGCGTTTCTCCGGGTCTTTGAGCACCTCGTAGGCTTCGTTGATTTCCTTAAATTTTTCCTCGGCCTGCTTGTCGCCGGGGTTGAGGTCCGGGTGGTATTTGCGGGCCAGCTTTTTGTAGGCCCGGGAAATATCCTCGGCCTTGGCGCCCCGCTCCACACCCAGAAGTTTGTAATAATCCTTGTACGATACTGCCATGCTTGCGCTCCCCCGTACGGGTCTGACAACGCCGCCCCGGTGTGGAGACCCGGACGGCGCGTCTGGGAAAAAAGTAAGGCCGCGCGTGGCGGCGTCAAGGGGAAGAGGCGGCAAGAGGAGGCTGCGGCGGCAGCGTGGAGCGGGAAAAGGCGTGTCGGCGCAACGCGCGGCAGGGAAGAAACCTTTGGTGCAGGAATGGTTGTGGGGGGATGGGAACTTGTTCCCATCCCCCCACAATAGAACCTTCGGCCTTGGCGGGCGTTAGTCGCCGCAGAAGTGGCCGGTTTCGCGCTTGACGCCCAGGGCCACCTTCCAGAGCAGGGAGAGGACCAGCGCGCCCACGGCGTACACGCCCAGGGCCACGGCAATTTCTTTGGCCGTGGGCATGTAGGGGGTGATGGATTCAAACATATTGGGGGTGAAGCCGCCGATAAGCAGGCCCAGGCCCTTGTCGATCCAGGAGGCCAGCACCAGCATGATGAGGGCGATGGGCATGAGGACGGGGTGGGTGCGCCACTGCGGCGGGATGAGGATGACCAGGCAGCCGATGGCCATGATGACGGCGGCCCACATCCAGTAGCTCACCCAGGGCAGGTGCCCGTTGTGGCCGTAGAAGAGGTAGCGGATGGGCTCGGCGTGGCCGGGAATGCCGCTGTAGAAGGAGGTGAAAAGCTCCAGCAGGTAGAAGAACACGTTAACGCACATGGCGTAAACGATGATGGTGGTCAGGGTTTTGGTGGCCTCTTTGCCGGGGTTGAAGCCCGTAAGTTTGCGCAGCACCAGCAGGAGCAGCAGCAGGATGGCGGGGCCGGAGCAGAAGGCCGAGGAAAGGAAGCGCGCGGCCATGATGGCCGTGAGCCAGTAGTGGCGGCCGGGAATGCCCGCATAGAGAAAGGCCGTGACCGTGTGGATGGAGAAAGCCCAGAGAATGGAAAGATAGATGAGGGGCTTGATCCACTTGGGCGGCTCCACCTCATGGCGTTCCGCCTCCAGGGTCACCCAGCCGATGGTGATGTTCAGGAGCAGATAGCCGATGAGCACCATCATGTCGTAAAACATGACGGAATTGGGCGTGGGGTGGATCATGACGTTGAGCATGCGCTGGGGCTGGCCCAGGTCCACCACGATAAAGAGGGCGCACATGCACACGGCGGCCACCGCCATGAACTCGCCGAAGATGATCATGATCTTGAATTTTTTGTAGTGGTGGAAATAGGCGGGCAGCACCAGCATGACGGCCGAGGCCGCCACGCCCACAAAGTAGGTGAACTGCGAGATGTAGAGGCCCCAGGAGACGTCGCGGCTCATGCCGGTGACGGAGAGGCCGTTCTGGAGCTGATCAAGGTACACAAGGCCGCAGCCTGCAATAACGCAGAGCAGGAAGAGCAGCCACACGTAGTAGGTCTTAGGACCGTCAAGCAGTTTTTCAAGCATGGCCTGTTCTCCCTAGATGAGGTAGTAGACGCCGGGCTGCGTGCCCAGGTTGGGCTTGCGGCGGATACTGTAGTTGTTGGCCAGGGCCTGACGCACCGACGAGTTGGGGTCTTCCAGGTCGCCGAACAGGATTTTGCCCTTGGCGGCTTCCACGCAGGCGGGCATCTGGCCCACGGCCAGGCGCTCGGCGCAGAAGGTGCACTTTTCCACCACGCCGATGGTGCGGGTGGGGAAGGTGGGGTTGGGCACGGGGTCGGGCAGGAATTTGCGCGGGTCTTTGAAGTTGAAGGAGCGCGCGCCGAAAGGACAGCCCGCCATGCAGAAGCGGCAGCCGATGCAGCGGTGGTAGTCCATGGCCACGATGCCGTCTTCCATCTGGTAGGTGGCCTGGGTGGGGCAAACCCGCACGCAGGGCGGGTTGCTGCAGTGGTTGCACAGAAGGGGATAACTGGCCGTGGCCCGCTTGGTGTCCAGGTGGGCGTTCATTTCATCCGGGAAGGTGTGCTCGAAAGAATCGAGCCAGAACCATTTGATGTTCTGGTTATCCGGGATGTGGGGCACGTTGTGGACCTTGTGGCAGGCTTCTATGAGGGGCTCGTAATCCCCAGGGCCGGCAAACTGCCGCGTGTCAATAACCATGGCCCAGCGTTTGGCGTGCAGGGCTTTGTCCGCGCGTTCGTAGCGTCCGGGGGCCACCTGGGCCAGGGCGTCGCCGGCCAGAGCGTTCAGAGCCGCCGCCCCGCTGCTCAGGGCAAAGGCAGAAAGCCCCGCCACTTTCAGAAAGCTTCTTCTGCTCTTGTTCATTACTTGCTCCCCTGAGGAATGATGTGGCAGGTCCAGCAGTAAGGATCCACGCTGTTGGCCACGTGGCACTTTTCGCAGAATTCCTTGTAGTTGCTATGGCATTTCAAACAGGTGTTCTGCAAGCTGATGGTCCACTTTTTGCCGTTGCTGGCCACATAGACGCGGTTTTCTTTGCGCAGGGCCTCGTCGCGCCATTCGTTGAGCAGGCGCATGTGCTGGTCGCGCATGAAGGCGGTGCTTTCAATGCACTCCTTTTCATTCTTGGGCAGCACGATGCCGGTGCTGGAATACTTGGAGCCCAGCATGCTGACCCAGAACGGGGAGGTGAACAGGACCACAAAAATGATGATCCCCACAATGACAGCTTTGGCGTTGTACATTTATTGGCCCTCCCCCTGCGTCTCAGGCGCGTCGTCCTCATCCTCCGCCACATTGGGCAGGTCTTCCTGGCGCAGATCCATGGTGCGCTTGTGTTCGCCTTTCATGACCAGGGCGTTGGCCACCAGCTCATGCAGGCCGCTTACGGAAACGCCGGGCGCCCAGTAGTTGGCCAGGGGGGGCAGGGTGGCGCGGTCAATGGCGCACACGCAGGCCATGTGGTTGACGCCGTACTTCTGCTGCACATAGCGCAGGGCATTGCCGCGGGGCATGCCGGAGCGCATGCGCAGCTCCATGATTTCTTCGGTATTCAGGCCCGAACCCGCGCCGCAGCAGAACGTTTGCTCGCGGATGGTGTTTTCGGGCATTTCCACAAAGTGGTTGCACACGGCCTTGAGCACATAGCGGGGCTCTTCCAGCAGGCCCATGGCCCTGGCCGGGTTGCAGGAATCGTGGAAGGTGGTGATGAGGTGGTCGTTGCGGCTGGGGTCCAGCTTGAGCTTGTTGTGGTGGATGAGGTCCGCCGTGAATTCGGCGATGTGGACCATCTTGGTGGAAGCCGCGTTTTTGAACACCGTGCCGGTAATGGGGGAGACGGGCACCTCCATATTGGCGGGGGCGGGGCCGTTGTAGGTATCCATATACTGGTTGATCACGCGCCACATGTGGCCGCACTCGCCGCCCAGAATCCACTTGACGCCCAGGCGCTCGGCCTCGGCGTACATCTTGGCGTTGAGCTTCTTGGCCATGTTGAAGGTGGTGAAGGAGCCGAAGTTGCCGCCTTCCGAGGCGTAGGTGGAGAGGGTGTAGTCCAGGTCCAGCTCATGGAAGAGCATGAGATAGCCCATGAAGGTGTAGATGCCGGGATCCGCAAAAACGTCGCCTGAGGGCGTGATGAAGAGGATTTCGTGGCCCTTTTCGTTGAAGGGGGTTTTGGGCCGGATGCCGCAGACGGTTTCGCAGTCGTCGGCGAGCATTTCCACGATTTCCACAAAGGAGTGGGGCTGGATGCCCAGGTGGTTGCCGGTGAAGCTGCAGTTTTTCACCGGGTCCATGATCCAGTGGATGCCCAGGCCCACCTCGTGCAGCAGCTCGCGCACAATGGCCGTGATTTCGGCCGTATCAATGCCGTAGGGGCAGAAGAGGGAGCAGCGGCGGCATTCCGTGCACTGGTAGGCGTAGTAGAAGAGCTCCTTCACCACGCTTTTGTCCCAGCCGCGCGCGCCCACCTTTTTGCCCAGCAGCTTGCCGAGCATGGTGTAGTCGCGCCGGTAGAGGGAGCGCAAAAGCTCCGCGCGCAGCACGGGCATGTTTTTGGGGTCATTGGTGCCGAGGAAGAAGTGGCACTTGTCCGCACAGGCTCCGCAGCGCACGCAGATATCCATAAAGAGCTTGAGCGAGCGGTGCTTTTCCAGGCGTTCGGCAAAAGCGTCGCACAAGATCTGCTCCCAGTCCTCGGGCAGGTTCCAATCCTCGGCGGAAGGATCCCAGTCGTGGGGGTGCGGCATGTGCAGCAGTTCCATGGTTTCTTTCTTGGCCGGATAGCAGTAGCTGCCCGGCGTAAATTCGGGCTTGACGTCAAGCCATTGGGCGTCCGGAAAAGCCGGACGGCTGGCGACAAGCATTTGCGGCGTAGGTAATTTGGCCATGGTGAAGACTCCTTACTCGGCGGCCTTGTCGGGTTGCTTTTCCAGCGGCAGCCCGGCCTCGGCCATGGCGTCGCGATAGGTATCCTCGTACTCGGCGTAGGTGAAGAACTGCTTGGGCGGATTCCAGGGGTTGATGTGCCGCACCCGGCGCGAATTGTTGGCCAGGTTGCGCGTGGGGCTGAAAAATACGCCCGGCATGTGCGCCAGCTTGGAGAAGGGGAAGTAGATCAGCAGCACGCAGACCAGAGTAAGGTGGGTAAAGAACAGGGCGTTGATGCCCGCGGTGCTCACGGGCGTGAAGTGCGTGAGGCCCATGATGAAGATCTTGACCTGGGCGATCTCGGTCTTATCAAAATAACGCAGGCAGATGCCCGTGCCCACGATGCCCATGAGCAGCCAGAGGGGGAAATAATCGTTGAAGAGCGAAAGGTAGCGCAGGCGCTCATTGAACACGCGGCGCGCCAGCAGAAAGAGCAGGGCTGCGAGCACCAGGCCGCCGGTCATGAAAAAGCGCGGCGAACCCACCTGCATGATGCCGTCGATGCTCTCCAGAAAGCGGATACAGGAGGGCACGGGATCCATAAAAAAGCGGAAGTGCCGGATGAAAATGAGCAGGAAACAGTAGTGGAACAGCAGGGCAAAGGCCCACAGCCACTTGGAGGAATAATAGATGGTGCGCGGCCCGTTGTTGGCGGGGTCAAACTCGCGCACTTCGGCCTGCGTGTTGCGGAACAGAGACCGAAAGAGAAAAACTTCAAGAAACATGCGCTTGACCACGCCCCAGGTGTTGCTGGGGCAATCGATCTTGTTCTGTTTGATGAAGTCCAGCGACTGCTCCTGCCCGCCTGTGGTGGGGATGCAGAAGGGCACGGGCGATTTGGCCCAGTAGACCATGCGCCAGACCATGCCGCCGATGAACACGACCACCGCCACATAGGGCAGCGCCACGCCGAACAGGCCCGCCAGCCCGATGGCCGACCCCGCCCAGGCGACGGCTCCTATGAGCAGCACCAGCAGTAATGAATTAAACATTCCCTACCTCACTTCCACTAGAGCATTTGTGCCCCGGAAAGAATCTTCCGGAGCTTGGTAAGCGGCGGGCATTGAAAGGCCTCTCAGTGCCCGTGGGTGCCGCGTCTGCCCTGTCGCGCCCCAGGCGCGGCAGGTCTTCCCCAGGCGCGGACCGCCTTCAAACGCCGCCTGTGCAACCGCCGCACAAACGGCAACGCGGCCTTGGGCCGCAGCCGCGCGTGCGGGCCTCTGCCGCCGCGCCTTTGCTGCGCGCGGCACTGCAGTGCTGGGTTGCGCCATGCGCAAGGGGGGTCAGCGCGGGTTCGCCGGGCCGTCCGGCGAGCCGCCCTCCAGCTTTTGCGCCCAGCGCGCCAGTTGGGCGTACTGGTTGCGTATTTCCGTAATGCGCGATTGGGCGAGAATTTCCCGATCCTCCATATACATGTCAAAAGCCAGGAGGGTCAGGCTGTCCACGCGCGATTCGGTTTCCAGATAATCCGCCAGCAGGCCCTCCGCCAGCAGGGCGGGCAGAACCTGCTCCCGCAGGATGGGCTTCATCATGCTGAAAACGCCCAGGCCCTGGCTGGGCGTGAACTTTTGCACGGCCCGCAACTTGATGAAGCGGTCCAGGGCCTTCTTGGTCTGCTCCACGGAGACGTGCTCGCCGGTAACGGCGTCGTACAGGGCCGCGGCGGCTTCCTTGGTCATGTGGGCCACGGGGTTGCCAAAGGGATCGTGCTTGGTGCGCAAAAAACCTGTTGTTTCAAACGGGTATGTGTTAAATACCGCATCCGTCCAAAGGCCCGCCACCACGTCCTTGTGCTGACGAAAAACGTCGATTGCTTTCATGCCGCCCCTCAGAGCCTTGCGTCTAAGGCTCTCTCATATAAATGGGAATCGCAAAGTGCGTCAAGCCCCTTGCCGCGTTTGGCACAAGCGCGGGGCACCCTGAAACGCCGCGCGGGGCCCCGCTTCCGGCCTGCCGAGCCTGCCGCCGACGGCCGGTCCCGGCTTTTCCGGCGGCCTGCGGCATTGCAACGTTGCAACGCCGCAGGCCGCGTGAGAGGCGCGCGCCGTGCAGGCGCAAGGCCATGCATGTGCGCCGGCAAGCGCCAGAACGCGCGCGCGGTAAACTTTGAGAGCGCCTCTTCTCAAAGCTAATCTGCACTAAGGGCAGGGCGTCGGCCCGGAGCACTGCCCCGCTATCTGCGGGCTGGGGGTCAGCTCGGCGGGCAGGGTCGGCTCCGCTGCCGACGCTGGGCGGTTGCCGGCCTGCGGCTGTGCGAACGGGGGGCGGGGCGCGGCCTGCCCTGTGGGGCGGTTCTGCCGCGTCAGCATGCTGGGCAGGCCGTGGTATTCAAAGAAGGGCACGGCCTGACCGCCGGAAAGAAAAATGTGCGCCTTGTTGCGCAGCAGGCGAAAGCGCAGCCAGAGGTGGTCGGGCCGCCAGGCGGCCAGCCCGACGGGCTGCTGCGCCTGCTGCGCGCCCTCCAGGGCCTGAGCCATGCTTTGCCCTTGCTGCAGCAGCTCTTCCATGCGGGCGGCTTTGTACACATCGGCCTCGTTTTCCGCCACCGGGTAGAAGGCCACGTCCACATGCCCGGAAAGGATGCGGATGCCCTCGCGGCAGCTGGGGCAGGAAGGCGAAAAGAACATGCGCACCGTGGCTTCCTCACCGTTCTCGGTGATGGGCCAGACCTGGGCCAGGGTGCGGGCCACCGCCCCTACGTTGACCACAAAAAGGGCCAGCCAGAGCAGCAGCAGTGCGGAGCGCCCCGGCCGCGGGCTCCGGCTGCGCGCCGCGGCCGCCTGACGGAAGCCCAGGTAGAGCAGGGCAAAAAATACGGCGACCGCCAGGCAGCTCACGCAAGGGGCGGTAAGGGCCATGAGGGCGAGCAGAAAGATGTCGCCCAGCAGAAAGATCCCCGCCAGCGTCCGGCCGGCCGCGGCCAGGCCCAGCAGGGCCAGGCCCGCCAGGACGGCGAAGGCTCCCGTCCCCAGCCACCAGAGGGGAATGCCGGCGACGGTGCTGTCCTGGTACAGGGAGCAGCCGGCCGTGACGCAGATGCTGACTTCGTTGCCCAGTGCGCTCCAGACGCAGAAGGCCGTGGCCAGCAGGGCAAGACACAAAGGACCGGTAAGAATTTCGTGAGGGCGGTTCATGACCTACCTGTGGCTGGAAATTGGGACTGCGGGCGCGCCCGGATGTAAAATGTTCGTCTACCTATAGGCTGTTTTCGGCCTTGCGTAAAGGCGGGCGCGCGGGCGTGCCGGGTGCGGCCTTGGGGGCCTTGCCCGGCGCTATTTCCCGCGCGGGCAGGCGTTGTTAAAAAACTGATTCCACTTGGACGCGCGCGGCCAGGGCCGGGCCGTCCAGGCGGCCCAGGGCGTCCAGAAGCAGGGTGCGGAAGCTGCCCAGCCCGCCTCCGGCGGGGATAAGCTGCTCCGCGGCCATTTCGCCGGCCACGCCCATGGCGGCCATGGCGCAGAGGCAGGCCTCGGCGGCTTTGTCCGGCGCGGCGCCCAGGCAGCAGCCCGTGGCGGCGGCAGCCATGCAGCCCGCGCCGGTAATGCCCGCCATGTGGGCATCGCCGTTGCGCACGGCCCAGGCCGCGTCATGAAAGGCCACCAGGTCTATGGGCCCGCTCACCACCACCGCCGCGCCCGTGCGGGCGCTCAGGCCTGCGGCCATGCGGGCGCTGGCTTCCAGGTTGGCTTCGGTGACCAGGGTTTCGCCCCCGGCGTCCACGCCCCGGGCGGCCACGGCGCTGCCGGCCAGAAAGCGGATTTCCGCGCTGTTGCCCTTGATGGCCGCAAAGCGCACTTCGCCCAGCAGGCGGGCCAGGGTGTCGTTGCGCAGGTCCGAAGCGCCCGCGCCCACGGGGTCCAGCACCACGGGCCTGCCCAGGGCGTTGGCCCGCTTGCCCGCGGCCAGCATGGCCGGGATCGTGTGCTGGTTGAGCGTGCCGATGTTGATGACCAGGGCCGCGCTCAGCCCCGCAATCTGTTCCACTTCGTCCGCGTCGTCAGCCATAATGGCCGATCCGCCCAGGGCCAGAATGACGTTGGCGCAGTCGTTGACTGTCACATAATTGGTGATGCTGTGCACCACGGGCACCTGCCGGCGCACGTCGTCCAGAATTTCCGCGAAACCGTTCATCTGTTCTCCTCCTGCCCTGTCCGGGATCCGTGGATACGGTAGCGCCGGGACGCGGGTTTGCCAAGAGCGCGGGGCGCGCGTCGGTCAGGGTTTGATGTAGGCAAAGCCCTGACGCTGCAGGCGCACAATTTCCACCAGGCCGGCGGGCACCACCTGGCAGCCGGGCCAGAGATCTTCGGGGGAGAGCTTGTTGTCGGCCAGGGCATTGGCGCAAAGCCGGATGTGCAGCCCCTTGGCCTGGAGCGGCGCGGCTTGGGCCGCGCCCTCGGCATTGGCCGTCACAAACTGACGGACCGCCGGGCCGTTGGCCACCAGCACGAGCTGGAAGGCCTGATCCGGCAGGGCCTTCATGTAGTTGGCGGCGTTTTTGAGCGTCAGACGCAGCATGGCCGGGTCGTCGGCGTCCATATGCAGGCAGAGATCGCAGTTCATGACGTATCCTCCAGAGTCTTTGCGGCGCGGCTGTCCGCAGTTCTTGCTGCGGCGCTGCAGGTGCGGCATGCGGCCGCCGTTCGTCCGGTGGTACCAGAGCGGCGCTGCCTTGCCAAGAGTGGGTCCAGGTGTTGCGAATCTTTCTTGCTTGCGGCTCCGGAGGCGCGTATAGTAGCCCACATGAGTCTGTGCCGCAGCGATTATAGCCCCCACGCCTTTCCGCCGTCCCGTCACGGCGGCGGCGCGCGGCCGCGAGCGCGGGGGGCGTGGGTGCTGCTCTGGGCGCTGCTCTGGCCGGTCCTGAGCGGCTGCGGCCTGCTGACGGCCAAGGATCCCGCGCCCGGCGCGGAGGACGCCCCGGCGGGACGCGAAGCCGGGGCGGCCCCCAAGGACGCCGTGGCCTGGGAAGGCGAGCCTATTCCTTACAAGGTCAAAATCGTCGTGCAGGGCGCCGCGGACAAAGCGGCCGACGGCCTGGTCGGCAAAATGCGCGGCCTGAGCCAGCTGGAGCAGATGGCCAAGGAGCCGCCGGGCAGCCTGCTGGCCCTGGAGCGCCGCGCCCGCCTGGACGTGAACACGGCGGAGCAGCTGCTGCAATCCCAATGTTATTACGAAGGCGCTGCGGCCTTTGCCATGGATCAGGACGCCAGGCCCGTGACGGTGACCCTGACCCTGCAGCCCGGCCCGCGCTATGCGCTGGGCGCGGCGGATGTGGTTTACGAGCCGGAGCCCGTGCTGCCGGAGGCCTTCCGCAACCGGGTGCGCGCAACGGGCTTCTGGGGCCTGGAGACGGAGCCCGTGCCCCCGCCCAAGTTTCCCCGCGTACTGCCCGGCGTGCGGGTGGGCGAGCCGGTGACGGCCGAGGACATGCTGGCGGCGGTGGAGGCCCTGCCCCAAAGGCTGCGCAAGCGCGGGTATCCGCTGGCGGCGGCGGACGCCCGCTACACGCTGGATAAGGAAAAGCACGAGCTGCTGGCCCGCATTGTGATCCGCACCGGGCCGCCCGCACTTATGGGCGGGGTGACGGTGCGCGGCAATGAGGAGGTCAACGCGGCCTATGTGCAGCGCCTGGCCCCCTGGCTGCCGGGCGAAGACCCCTGGAACGCGGACAAGGTGGAGGACTACGCCAACCAGCTGCGCGCCCTGGGCATCTTCCGCACAGTGGAGGCCCGCCCCCAGACCTCGGCCCTCAAGCCGGACGCGGCCGCGGCGGGCAACGGCCCGGCCGTGCTGCCCGTGGAAGTGGAGGTGGCCGAAGCGCCCTTCCGTTCCGTGGGCGGCAGCGCCCGTTACGACACGGATACGGGCCCGGGCGTGGAGGGCTTCTGGCAGCACCGCAACCTGTTCGGCAACGGCGAGAAACTCACTGTTACCGCGCCCATAGCCACTGAAACCCAGGGCCTCAAGGCGGCTTTTGAAAAACCGGCTTTTTTTGACCGGGAGCAGCGCCTGCTGGGCTCCGCCTCGGCCCTGCGCGAGGACACCACGGCCTACGAAAAAATCGCCGGCAGCGCCGGGGCGGACGTGGAGCGCCGCCTTTCCCGGCACTGGTGGGGCAGCCTGGGCCTGGGCGGGGAGAGCGGCTCCATCAAGGACAACGAGCGCGACGCCCAGAGCTATGGATTTTTCGGCCCGCGCGCGGGCCTGCGGCGCGATTCGCGCAACAATATCCTCAACCCCACGCGCGGTTCGGAGCTTTTTGTCCGCTTTACGCCCTATACGGGCTTTTATGAGGAATCCTTCAACGCTCTGGGCGGCGTGGTGGGGGGCAGCGCCTATTATGCGCCTTTCCGCACCAAGACGGGGCGGCCCGACGACGCCCTGGTGCTGGCGGGCCGGGTGGAGGCCGGGGGGCTTATGGGCGCGGATCTGCGCACCATTCCCGCCAGTCTGCGCTATTTTGCGGGCGGAGCGGGCTCCGTGCGCGGCTACGCCTATCAGTCTCTGGGCCCGCGCGACCGGGAGGGCGACCCCCTGGGCGGCCGTTCCTACCAGGTGGTCAATCTGGAGGCCCGGTTCAAGGTGACGGAAAACGTGGGTCTGGTGCCTTTTCTGGACGGCGGCATGGTCTATAGGGACGAGCTGCCGCGTATTCTCGGCGACATGAACTGGGGCACGGGCCTGGGCCTGCGCTACTACACGCCCATCGGGCCGCTGCGCCTGGACGTGGGCGTGCCCTTGCAGCCCATTTCCGGCGATCCGCCCGTGCAGATCTACATAAGCATAGGACAAACCTTCTGATGGCGGCTTCCCTTCCCACCATGCCGCAGCCGACGGAGAGCGGCCCCGACGCCGCGCGCGGTCTTCAGCCGTCGTCGCCTTCCGGCCCTTCTGGCCCTTCCGGTCCGCGGCGGCCCAGCGCCCTGCGGCGGGCGTGGCGCATGCTCTGGCGCGTGCTGGCGGGCCTTGCGCTGCTGTTGCTCCTGTCCTGCGGCGGCCTGCTGCTGGCCTTGCGCAGCCCTGCGGTGCAGGACACGCTGGTGGAAAAGCTCAACGCCGCCCTGGACAGGCCCTTGCCCGCCGCGCCTGCCGCGTCGGAGGAAGCCGCCGCGCCTGAGAACGCCCCTGAGGCGGGCGCGTCCGCTCCTGCCGTGCAGGAAGGGCTGCGCATCCGGATTACGCATCTTTCCGGGCCGCTGCCCTTTGGGGCGCGGCTGGGGCTGGAGCTTTCCGACGGCCGGGGCCTCTGGCTGCGGCTGCCGGAAATCCGTTTTGCCTGGGATTGGCGGGCCCTGCCGGGCGTGCTGCGTATTGCGGAGCTGCGCGTCGCGGACGCGGCGCTGCTGCGCCTGCCGCAGCTGCCGCCCGGCCCGCCGCCGGAACCCGCGCCTCCCCTTACCAGGGAGGGCCTGCGGCAGCTGCTGGAGCAGACGGCCCGCACCCTGACGGACCTGCCCGGCTGGCTGCCGGAAGTGCGCCTGGAAGGCGTGGCCCTGGAAAACGCACAATTGCCCGCAAGCCTGCTGGGGGCCACAGCGGCCCCGGACGCCGGATCGGGAAAGGGGGCGGCCCCTGCCCCGGCCGCTCCTGCCGCCGCTGCGCCCGCGCCGCAGGCGCAGGGAACCCCGGCCCCGGCAGACGGCCCCGTTGCGGCCGCACCGTCCGTTCCGGCCATGCTGCGCGCCGATCTGCATCTGGAAGCCGCGGCGCAGGCCACGGGCGCGCGGCTGCGGTCCGCGGCCAGGCTTGCTCCGGCCTCAGGCCCGGCTTTTACGGCGGGCGGCGCGGCCTGCGCCGCGGCGGACGTGGAACTGACCGCGGCCCTGACCCCGGTGCGGCAGGATAAGAACGTTACCCTGACGGTGAAGACAGACCTTACGGCAACGCTCACCCCGGCCGCCGAGGAAGAAAACGCGGGGGCGGTGGGTTTGCTGCGCGCGCCCCTGCGTCTGGAGCTGCGCGTGCAGGGCCCCCTGGATGCGCCCCACATGCTGTTGACCCTGGATGGCGCAGATGTGCGCCCAGGCGGCCGCAGCCTTACGGATGCGGCCCTGCGCCTGGAGGCCGCGCCCCTGCGCTGGACGGCCCTGCTGACCCCGGCGGCAGAGGAGGCCGCGCCGTCGGTTGCCGCTTCCGTTGCCCTTGCCCCGGCAGCAACTCCGGCCGCGCCGGCTTCTGATCCGCCCGGCAGCCCGGAACGCGCTCCGGCCGTTGTCGATCCCGCGCCGGAAGGCCCGGCCGCCGCTTCCGCGGAGGCTTCCGCCGCGCCCGTTCCGGCAGACCGGGAAGATGCCGCGCCTGAGCTGGCCCTGAGCCTGGACCTCGGCGGCGCGCTGGATGCGCACCCTCTGCAGGCGCACGCCGTGCTTTTTGCCGCGCGCACGCAGGCGGGGCTGCGGGCCGGGCTGCGCGATTTTTCCGCCCAGGCGGCTGGGGCGGCGGTCACGGGCGCGCTGGCGGCCCAGTTGCCGGAGGGCTCTCCGCAGCCCCTTCTGGACGGTGGGCTGGCCGTGCGCGTGGCCGACTGGCAGGCCCTTGCCGCTCTGCTGCCCGGCGCGCGGCTGTCCGGAGACGTCGGGCTCTCTTTGCAATTGCGCTCCCGGGCCGCAACGACCCCGGCGGCAGCCGCGCACCCCACAGCGGAGCAGGCTGCGTCGGGGGCGGGGGCGTCCGTTGCGAGACCGGCGGCGGCAGCCGCTCCTGACGCAGCCTCTGCAACTGCGGCCGCATCCGCCGCGCCGTCTTTGCCCGCTGCGGCGGCCCAGGACGCGACGCTGACCTGGAGCGTGCCGCAGCTTTCCTACAGCGCCGCGGGCGCGGCTCCGTTGCAGGTGCGCGGGCTCACGGGCGCGGTGCGGCTCACGGATCTTTGGGGAGCGGGCCGGACGGCGGCCGAGCTGGACCTGGCGGAGCTGCGCCAGGCGGAACTGCGCCTGGGCGCGCGGCTGCGGGCCACGGGTTCGTTGCGCGGGCCGCTGCATGTGGACCTGCAGACCACTGGCACTGTGGCCGCGCATGTGGCGGCGCTCTGGCAGCCGGGCAGCGTGGCCGTGGAGCGCCTGGAGGCCCGGCTGGAAAAGAAAAATCTGGGAGTTGCGGTGGGGCCTGGCCTGCGCGTGCGCTACGGCGAGGCCGGGTTCGGCCTGGAAGGCCTGGACCTGCGGCTCAGCCCTTCGGGGCGACTGCGGGGGCGGGCGGCCAAGGACGCCGCGGGCATTGCGGCGCAGCTTACTTTGGAAGATCTGGACCTGCGGCCCTGGCGCAGCCTGGCGGAGGGGCTGCCCGAGGGCATGGTATCGGCGCGGGTGGATTTTCGCGGCAAGGCCGCCGACCCTGGCGGGGATCTGCGCCTGGAGGTGCGGGATCTGCGCCTGCCCAACAGCCCGCTCAAGCCCCTGCGGCTGACCCTGACGGGCAGGATAGAGCGGGCGGGCGGGGACGCTTTGGCCCTGAAGCTGCTGCCGGATCCGGAAACCGTGCGCGCCCTGGGCGGCAGCGAGTGCCGCGTGGAGGCGCGCCTGCCCCTGCACTTCGGTCCGGACGGCGTGCCCGCGCCGGACATGCAGGGGCCCTTGCGGGGCGCGGTGCGCTGGAAGGGGGCCGTGGGGCCGATCTGGAGCCTGGTTCCCGTGGCGGACCAGCGTCTGGGCGGGCAGCTGGATCTGCATCTGGATGTGGGCGGCAGCCTGGCCGCCCCGGCCCTCAAAGGCTATGTGCGGATGGATGGGGGCCGTTACGAAAACGTGCAGCTGGGCGCGCAGCTGCAGGACATCAGCCTGCAGGCGGATCTGGAGCAGCAGGGCGTGAAGCCGGGCAAGGCCCGCCTGCGCCTGGCCGCCGCCGACGGGCTGGGCGGCACGTTGCGGGTTGCGGGGCAGGCCGGTCTGGACGGCGCGGGGCTCGACATCGTGACGACGCTGGACCGGCTGCGGCCCTTGCGGCGGCGCGACGTGCGCATTGATCTTTCCGGCCGGGTGGCGGTCACGGGCACGGCCGCGGCTCCGGAAGTGCGCGGCGAGGTGCGCGTGAATCAGGGCGAGGTCTGGCTCAACAAGCTGGCGGTCACGGGCAGCGTGACCACCCTGCCCATCAGTGCGGCGTCCGCGCCGGTCCCGGCTTCGGCGGCGCAGGCCCCGGCGGCGGCCGCGGACGGCAAAGCGGCGCGGGCCGCGGCCGGCGGCGCTGGCCTGCTGGACCTGCGCCTGGTTATGCCCGGCCGGTTCTCCGTGGAGGGCTACGGCCTGAAAAGCCTCTGGCGGGCGGACATGCATGTGGGCGGCACGCCTGCCGCGCCGGTCATGGACGGCCAGGTGGAGGCCGCCAAGGGCAGCCTGGACTTCATGGGCAAGAATTTCAACCTGGAGCGCGGCCGGGTGAGCTTTGCGGGCGGTTCGCCCGGCAATCCCATGCTGGATCTGCTCCTGAGCAACGAGACGCCGGAGCTCACGGCCTATATCGCCCTTACGGGCACCGTGCGCAAACTGCAGCTGGCCTTGCGCAGCGAGCCGGAGGTGCCGCGGGACGAGATCCTGGCCCAGATTCTGTTCGGCAAAAGCACCAGCGAGCTGGGCCGGCTGGAGAACCTGCGCCTGGCCGCGGCCGTGGCCCAACTGGCCGGTTTTGGCGGCGGCGGGGGCGGCAGCCTGGCGGATTTCGGCCGCAAGACCCTGGGCGTGGACGTGCTGCGCCTGAATACGGACAGCGGGTCAAGCTCCGGCGCTTCCAGCGAAAACAGCGAGGATATGACCGCCGGCGCTTCTGTGGAAATGGGCAAATATCTGACTGAGGAACTTTATGTGGGCGTGCAGCAGGGCATGAAGGAAGGCAGCACGGCCTTTATCATTCAGTGGGAGCTGACCTCCCGCGCTAACCTGGAGCTGCGCACGGAGCAGGACGGCACCTGGGGGGGCTTCCGCTGGAAGTACAACTACTAACGGGCTGCAGGCGCGCCGCCAGCTTTTGCGCGGGCCTTTTCGCCCAGGCGGTGCGCTTATAAAGCCCCGCCCCGGGGGGGGCTGACGGTACATCGGTCACGCCCCTGGGCCTTGGCCGCGTACATAGCCCGGTCCGCCCTGTCGATCCAGCGGTCCAGGCTTTCGCCGGGTTCGCGCACGGCCACGCCGATGCTGACGGTCATGGGAATGCCCTTGGGCATGGGTTCGGCCGCCACGGCCCGGCGGATCCTTTCCGCTGCGTTGCGGGCCGCCTCCAGGGGCATGTCAGGCATAAGGATGACGAATTCCTCGCCGCCGTAGCGGGCCAGCACGTCGGATTTACGCAGGTTCTGCGCCACGACCTGGGTGGTGCGCTGCAGAACCACGTCGCCCACGGCGTGGCCGTGCTCGTCGTTGACGCGCTTGAAGCCGTCCAGGTCAAAGAAGAGCAGGGCCAGGGGGCTGCCGGTCCGGTCCGAGCGGGCGATTTCCCTGTGGGCCTCGGCATAGAGGTACAGCCGGTTGTGGACCTTGGTCAGGAAGTCGTGGGTGCTGAGGAAGCTGATTTCCTGCTCTTTGAGCTTGCGGTCCTCAATATTGCGGCTGACGCCTACAGTTTCGATTTCGCCGCCCTTGTTGATCAGGTATTTGAGCTTGTATTCGATCCAGACGGTGCCGCCGTCCGCGCGGTAGAGCTGGATTTCATTCTGCGAAACGATTTCGGCGGCGGGGCTTTCCCGCAGCCGACGCACGGCCGCCGTCATCTTGCGCTTCATGGCGCGCAGGAATTCCGGCGGCACAAATTTTTTCAGATCCAGGGTCAGCAGGGTTGCGCTGTCAAGGCCGGTGAGCTCTTTGACGCTGGGGCTCGCGTAGACGAAGCGGTCCCTGCTGACGTTGTGCATCCAGATGAAGTCCACCGTGTTTTCAGTGATGAAGCGAAACTTCTTTTCACTTTCGTCCAGCGCCTGTACGAGTTTTTCCAGGCGCTGGGTTTTTTCGTGGATTTCGACCACCCTGCGGGCGTTCTGGTGGAGCAGATCGTGCATTTTGAGGCTGCCCTCGATGAGGGCGCGCATGCGCTCGATGAGCTCAAGGATCTCCGGCGAGAAGTGGTTTTCCTTGCGGTCCAGCAGGCAGATGGTGCCGAAGGGCTTGCCGTTCGGATAGCGGATGGGAAAGCCCAGGTAGGCCACCATATGATGTTTGAGATCCGGATTGTGGCCCCAGCGGGGGGATTGCAGCGCATTGGGCACCAGCAGCCTCTCCTGCGCGGCGATGACCCGCTCGCAGTAAAGGCCGGAATCTGGCAGGGGCGTTGTTTCCCCCACCCGGTAAGGGTTGCCGGCGGTCTGGCTGGCGACCAGCACGGTAAGCTCGTTGT
This sequence comes from Desulfovibrio legallii, assembly GCF_900102485.1. Lineage (NCBI taxonomy): Bacteria > Pseudomonadati > Thermodesulfobacteriota > Desulfovibrionia > Desulfovibrionales > Desulfovibrionaceae > Desulfovibrio > Desulfovibrio legallii. The sequence continues at coordinate 206,123 of NZ_FNBX01000002.1, forward strand.
GGTGCAGCCCCATGATGAGCCCCACGGGCACCTGCGCGATATGGGCTATAAGATCGACGACCCGTTGCCATTGCGGCAACAGCGCGTCAGGCGTGTTCTGGTTCATGGCGGTTCCTGTATCTGGGCTGCGCGACAAGCGTTTTGAACTAAGAAGAATAGCTAAGAAGACTTGTTCTCGTCAAGAGAGTCTGCCGCCGGACCGGCCCAGGCGTCTGCGCGCCGCAGGCCCGGAATCTCCGGCCGTCGCGCCGGAGACGCCCGCGCCAGGGGCAGGCCCCCGGCCGGGCTGCTGGCGGCGGCGCGGCAAGGGACGGGTTTCTGGGGCGCGCCCTCAGATGGGCAGACGCATAACGCAGTAGACGTCGTTGCGGTAGCGGTTGTCGCGCTTGTATTCGCGGTAGCCGCGCGAGCGGGCGCAGCCCACGGCGTAGAGCACGCCTTCCGTGGATTCCAGGTAGGAGCGGCTTTCCCCTTCCTTCAGGGCCTGCCAGGTCTCGTGCGGGCGGCAGGAGCCGCCGGCCGGCAGCTCCGGCAGGGTGGAGGCGATGACCGTGCCCGCGGCGTCCGCAAACAGGGCCGCCGCACCGTGCCGCACCTGGCCGTGCTCGTCCTTGGGCAGCGTTTCCTGCAGCATGCCCTGGAACTGGGGCTGGGCGTCAAAAACAATGCCGATGCCGCCCACGGCCCGTCCCCCCTGCAAGGGCAAGATCGGGGCGTTGTAGATATAAGTGGGCCGCGGTTCGCCGTCGGGGCGGTAAAGATCCGTAGCGCGGAAGGGGGAGACGGCGTAGTTTTCCGGATCGTCCAGGGCTAGGGTCTGGCGCACATAGTCCTCGGTTATCGGATTGCCGTAGCGGTGGCGTTCCGTCTCCTGCGAGCAGGCCCGCACCACGCCCTGGGCGTCGTACAGAAAGAGGTTCGAGTACACCGTATAGTAACTGTTGATGTAGGCAAGGATGCCCTCCAGCTGCCGCAGGTCCTGCTGGTCCAGGGCAGGCTTGGACAGCGCGGCGCGGAAGTCGCGGGTCAGGGCCCACCAGCGGCAGTCGTTGGCGCGCTCATAGAGGTTGCGGTCCATGATCTCCACGGTGATGGAGGCCAGAAAGGCCGCGTCGCGCAGGCGCGAGGCCGTGACGGTATTGAGCAGTCCGTCGGTGAAGTAGTGGAATTCGCGCTCCATCTGGCCGCCCATCTGGCGCACGGCGTCCAGAATGGGGGGCAGGGCCTGGGCTGCGCCGCGTTCTTCCTCCCTGGCGTTGGAGCTTTGGCGGGCGGCCATGATCTGGCCGTTCTGGGCGGCCAGGGTCAGATCGCCCAGCACGTCTCCGGCCTGCTCCTCAATGCTGATGAGCTGGGCGGAAAAATCGGCCTCCCGCCGCACCAGGGCCGCGTCCAGCCCCGCCTCCGCGCCCCGGGCAAAGGCGCTGTAGGCCCCGCGCAGCACATGCGCCTGCCAGGGCTGGCCCACATACCCCTGGTAGCCCGCCGAGGGGCGGGTTACGGCCAGGCCCGTTTCGCTGCCGAAGCGGGTTACAGCATAGCCTTCCGGCGTAGAGGGGCGGTAGGTGCGGCCCACGGGGGCCAGGGCCCGGTCGCTGCTGGCAAAGGCCGTGCCCTGCGCGTCCAGGAGCAGGATGACCATGTCGTCGGCAAAGCGGGCCAGGCCGGAAAAGAGATCCGCGGTCTCGCCGTCCATATCAAACACCAGGCAGAGCACGCCCAGGGGCGCGTCTTCGCCTTCCGCCCGGATGGCGTGGGAATAGACCAGGGCCGCGCGGCCGTCCAGCGCCAGGTCTGTCTGGCGGAAGGTTTCCACATACTCGGCGGCGGCCAGGGTCTGGGCGACGAGCGGGTCGCGCGAACGGCGCACGGGCCGGAGCGTGTCCAGCTGCACGCGCACGTTGCCTTCCGGATCCAGGATAAGGATGTCCCGGTAGACGGAGTATTTGGCGCGGTAGGCGGCCAGGCGTTCGCGCATGGCGGGCACGTCCGGCCTGGGGTCGCACAGAAAGTGGACAATGTCCGCATCCGTGGCCAGAAAGCTCACGTCGGCCGTGCGCTCGTAGAGGTTGCGCTTGATGATGTCCATGGCCACCTGGGCCACGGGGGCCATCTCCCGGATGGCCCTGGCCAGGAATTTTTCGGCCAGCATGGCGGTCAGGTTCCGTCGCAGGTCGGCGAAGGTATCCCTGGTCTTGAAGATGAAGTCGAACAGCGTGGCTGCAATGGAGTTGCAGTTGATCTTGCCCGTAAGGGCGATCCAGGTCCACTTGCGCTCCAGCTGGGCAAAGACGCTCTGGCAGCGTTGGATTTCCGGCATAAAGGGGAGGAGGTTTTCCAACGCCTGTTGTCTGCAGGTTCTGGCGTCCGGCATGGGAGTCTCGCTTTTTTTTGCGCGGCGCAAAAACCGCGCGAAGGCCATTGGCTTTTCTCTTTCTCTGTCGTGGCAAAGCAAAGGCTGTGCCATTCCCACGGCAGCGCTGCAAACCGCGGCACGCCGACGCCGCCCCCAGGACGCTGAGCCTTTTTTGTTTCGCTGGGCTGCAGGCCTAAAACGGAATTGCGCCGTCCCGGCACGGCCTGCGGCTGCAGGCGTACGTCGCGTACAGAGGGGCTTCATCGGCAAAAACGGCAAAAGTATAAGGGCCGTGCCGGGCTGCTGCGGCTTTTTTTACCGTATTTCGCCGGAAGGCGGGGAATCCCCCGTGGGGCGGCGCTGCTGGGGCTAATGTCGTGGGCGTTATGGCCGAAAAGTTTCCTGAACGACGCGGGGGGGCGTCAGGGGGCTTCCGGCGGTCGCTCTTGCCCGGAAAAGCGGGGCGCGTTGCGCGGCAAGCGGAATTCTGCTAGGTTGCTCCTTTATCATACTTTTCAGGGATAATTAGCCTTCCGGGCACGGCGGCAGCCTTTGGCCGCGCGGTCGGAAGGGCAAGCTGCTGTTTCCCGGCGTCCGCGCCGGTCTGGAGAGCGCGTCATGAAGTTGAGCACCAAGCTGGCATTGTCGTTCTGTGGCCTTATCGCCGTTCTGCTCGTGCTGTCTGCGGCGGCCCTGCGCAACATCGCCGCCATGAACGAACGCATCAACGAGATGGACGCCGTCTGGCTGCCCTCGGTCATCGCCATCCAGTCCATGAATGTGGACCTCAATGCCGTGCGGGCCGACCTGGCCTCCATCCTTTCGCAGAGCTATGTGGAGGAGATCCGCAAGTACGAAAAAAGCCTGGCCGTCTCCCTGGAGAATATCCAGAAGAACTACGCCCTGTATGCCTCACTCCTGGACGTTCATCCCGCGGCTTCGGACAGCCGGGATAAGGAGCTCATGGCCCGGATCGCCGATCTTTCCAAGGAAGAGGACGCCATCCGCGCAAAACTGGTCAAAAACATGCTGGATGGCCGTCGCGGCCCGGCCAATGCCCTGTTCAACAGCAAGTACCGGCCCGTGTTTGACGCGCTGGGCAAAACATACGCGGCGGCTGTGGAGCTCAACGTCACGGGCAGCCGCGAAGTGGCCCGGCAGGCGGCGGAAATCGGCCTGCGCGCCCGCAATATGACCATTGCCCTGGCCCTGATTGCCGTGCTGGTGAGCCTGGGCATCGCCTGGCGCATCACCCGTTCCGTGGGGGTGCAGCTGGGCAAGGATCCCGGAGAGCTGGCCGTCATTGCCCGGCGGGTGGCCGAAGGGGACTACAGCCTGGACGACAGCAGCCCCAAAACCGGCGTTTACGCCCACATGGCGGCCATGGTGACGGCCCTCAAAGAGCACATAGCCACGGCCAGGAGTGAATCGGCCAAAGCTGTGGCCCAGTCCCAGAAGGCCGCGGCGGCCCTGCAGCAGGCCGAGGAGGCCGGGGCGCAGGCCACGGAGCGGGCCCAGGCCATGCGCGAAGCCGCTCAGGGCCTGGAGGAGGTGGCCAATGTGGTTTCCTCCGTTGCCGCGCGCCTGGCCGCGCAGATTGAGCAGTCCGATCACGGCGCGCAGGAAACCTCCCAGCGGCTGGCTGAAGCCGCCACGGCCATGACCCAGATGAACGCCACCGTGCAGGAGGTGGCCAAAAACGCGGGCGCGGCCTCCGCCGCCTCAGGCGACACCCGCGAGAAGGCCGAGAGCGGCGCGGCGGTGGTGCGCCGCTCCCTGGAGAGCATCGACGCCGTGCAGCAGGTTTCTGTGGAGCTTAAGGGCGATATGGGCAGGCTTGAGGAGCACGCCCAGGCCATCAGCCGCATTATGGGCGTCATCTCGGATATTGCGGATCAGACCAACCTTCTGGCGCTCAATGCCGCCATTGAGGCCGCCCGCGCGGGCGAGGCCGGGCGCGGCTTTGCCGTGGTAGCCGACGAGGTGCGCAAACTGGCCGAAAAAACCATGGCTTCCACCCACGATGTGGGCAGCGCCATCAAGGCCATTCAGGAAAGCGCCGCCCAAAGCGCGGCCTCGGCCGACAATGCCGTGGCGCGCATCGGCGAGGCCACGGGTTTCGCCCGGCAGTCCGGCGAGGCGCTGGAGGCTATTGTCAGCACGGTGGAAACCACCGCGGATCAGGTGGGGGCCATTGCTGCGGCCAGCGAGGAGCAATCCGCAGCCAGTGAGGAAATCAACCGCACCATCAGCGAAGTGAGCGACATGTCCCACCAGACCGCCAAATCCATGACCGAGGCCGCCCAGGCCGTGGCCGACCTCACCGCCCAGACGCGCCGCCTTATGGATCTTATGGGCAGACTGCGCGCGCGATAGCTCCAGCGCGGCGTGGGAACACGGCCCCGGCGTTACGGCATTTCAACGTTGAAATGCCCTGGCGGTGCGCCGGGCAGCCGCTCGCCGTGCAGGCGCAAGCGCAATTTATTGGCGCTGGCAAACGCCGAAACGCGCGTGCCTTAACCTTTGAGAATGCCTGTTCTCAAAGGTAATCTGCTTTAATAGACCAGCGCTTCGGGCAGCACGCAGAAATCCGCGGGCGCGCCCGGCTCCAGCCGCCCTGCGCCGCTGGCCCGCAGGTTGAGGGCCGCCGCGCCGTTGACTGTAAGCATGCGCACCAGGGCTTCGGGCGGCACGTCCAGGGTCTCGCGCAGCCACACGGCCTCCTGGCGCACGTCCAGGTCGCGGTTGGAGGTCAGGCCGTCCGTGCCCAGGCAGAGCAGGCAGCCGCTTTCCATGAGTTCCCGCACCGGGGCCACGCCCACGTCCAGATGACGGTTGGAGCGCGGGCAAAGGCAGAGGGCCGCGCCGCTGGCCGCCAGCACTTCCACTTCCTGCGGGTCCAACTGCACGCCGTGCACGGCCAGCGTGTCCGCCCCCAAAAGCCCCAGGCTCAGGGCGTAGGCCAGGGGCCGCAGGCCCGGCGCGCGCCAGTCCGGCGGCAGCACCACGTCCGCATAGCATTCCCGCAGGGGGCCTGTCCCTGTTGTTAATAGCTCGGTTTCTTCTGGCGATTCGGCCAGATGGAAGGAGAACACCCGCCCCATGCGGCGGCAGTTTTCGCGCGCGGCCCGCAGCACGTCCGGCCCGGTGGAGTAGAGGGCGTGTCCGCCCGGGGCGCAGCGCGCCGCCAGAAAGGGGTCTTCTTCGGCGGCTTCGCGGCAGCGCGGCGGCCAGGGGCCTTCGCCCTGGGCAAAGGGCGGGCCGAAGCCAAACCATTCGCAAAAATGGCTCACTGTAAGCCCGGCGGCGCAGGAGGCCGCATCGGCCGCCAGAATGCCGCCCGGCAGGGATCCGGCCACATTGCCCACGCAGCGCGTGCCCGTGCCCGCCATATCCGCGCAGGCGGCCTCCACGGCTTCGGCGGCCAGGGGCGCGCTCAGCAAGGGGATAAGGCTCCTGAGCCAGGCCGTGAAGCCCGCATCCCAGCGGGTGCGCCCGGCCAGGTGGGAAAGCTCCAGGTGGGTGTGGGCATTGACGCAGGCCGGGGCCAGGCACACGGGGCCCACGTCCCGCACCAGCGCTCCCGGCGGCAGGGGCGTGGAGCCCCAGCGCCCCACGGTTTCCACCAGGCCGTGGCGCACCACCAGCACGGCGTTGTCCAGGCGCTTCAGGGGCGCAAACAGATGCGCGGCCCTGGCCGGCCCCTCCCCGGCCAGGGGAAGCAGGCTTTTGGCCCGGATGGCCAGCGCTGTCCCCGCGTCGGGCGGGGGGCCTTGGGGCGCGGCGGCGTCGGGCAGGGGGGGCGGCGCAGGGTTCACGGGGGCTCCGGGTTCAGCGGCCCCGGCGGGCAAACTGCCCGCCGGCCACATAGAAGGTGTTTTCCACAATGAACAGGGCGTGGGGGTCGATGCTGTAGACCAGATTTTCCAGCCGCTTGAGGGCCACATTGTTGGTGACGGTGACCAGAATTTCGCGGTCCGCGCCGGAATAGGCCCCCTTGCCGCGCATGAGGGTCACGCCGAAGCGCTCCGAAACCAGAATGCCTTCGCTCACTTCCTCGCCGTGATCGGAAATGACCATGACCAGCTTGTAGCGGTTGAACATGCCCAGCACATATTCCAGCGTCTGGGACGAGATGAACATCATGATCATGGAAGCCACAATGGTGTCCAGGGGCATGTGCGCGGCCGCCGTAAGAAAGAGCAGGCAGTTGAAGGCAAAGTTGAACTGGCCGATGGGCACGTTCCAGCGGTCTTTGAGGGCCACGGCGATGACGTCCGTGCCGCCGCCGCTGCCCAGGGTGCGCAGCATCATGCCGCCCGCCGTGCCGTGCAGCACGCCGCCCACCACCGCAGCGTAGAGCTCCGTCTGCAGGGGAATGGTGAAATTGATGCAGAAGCCGAACAGGGTGGTGCAGAGTGTGCCGTAGGCTGTGTAGAGCAGAAAGCGGCGGCCCACGGCGAACCAGCCCAGCAGGTAGACCGGCGTGCAGAGCAGGGCGTACCAGATCAGGGGGGTGAGCGTGTCGGACCAGTAGCTGGTAAGCAGGGCGAGGCCCATGACGCCCCCGGCCAGAAAGCCGTGGGGCGCGGCCACGCCCTGAATGCAGAGGGCCATGAGCAGCGAGCCCAGGGTGAGCCAGAGCAGGTTCCACCAGACGGCCCGGGCCCGCGCGACGTTATGGGTATAGAGTTTCATAGTTGTTGTTTACAGCAGCCCCCAGGCCATTTTGACGGCTACAAGGATAAGAAAGCAGGCAAAGCCTTTTTTGAGCTGGGCGGCGGGCAGGGCGTGGGAAAGGCGCGCGCCCAGGGGCGCGGTGCAGAAGCTGGCCGAGGCTATGCCCACCAGGGCCCAGAGGTTGACAAAGCCGATGCTGGCGGCGGGCAGATCCGGCCGGCCCCAGCCGCCCACGATATAGCCCAGGGCGCCGGCCACGGCAATGGGAAAGCCGATGGCCGCCGAAGTGCCCACCGCGTGGTGCAGGGGCACGTTGCAGAAGGTCATGAACGGCACGGAAAGCGTGCCCCCGCCAATGCCCACAAAGCTGGAGACGAGCCCGATGCCGCCGCCCACGCAGGCCGTGCCCAGGGGACCGGGCATGTCGCGGCTGGCCGGGGGCCGGTAGTTGGAGAGCATCTGCACGGCCACCACCAGCAGAAAGCAGATGAAGAAAACCTTCAGAAACATGGTGGGCAGGTGGGTGGCCACCAGGCCGCCGCCGAAGGTGCCCACCAGGATGCCGGGGGTGATGGCCTTAAAGATATCCCAGTGCACGGCCCCGCGTTTGTTGTGCGCGCGCGCGCTGGAGACGGAGGTGATCATGATGCTGGCCAGCGAAGTGCCCAGGGCCATCTGCTGCACATACTGGGGCGGCACGCCCACAGTGGGAAAGATGGCGAGCATCATGGGCACCAGCACAAGGCCGCCGCCCACGCCCAGAAGTCCGGCCAGAATGCCGGCAATAGCCCCACAGCCAAGATAGGCCAGCAGTGAAAGCAGCATGACCCCCCTCCCTGTTCGTCGAGTTCTGAAGTCGTGTCGTCGTTGTGTTTCCCCGCTCCAGGCGCACGCGGTCGCGGCCGTCCGGCGCGGCGGGCCCGGCAGCGGGCGGCTTCGGGGGGCGGGGCGGCGGCGCGTGTATCCATAACTAGTCAAAGCCCCAAGGGGCGTCAACCGACTTTTTGCTTTACAAAGGCCGGGGCCGCGCCTACATTTTCCGCATGAAGACCGCCACCCCCATGCCCGGCAGCCCCTGGCCGGGCGGGCTTCGAGCCCCTGGTCTGCCGTTTTTCCCGGCTCACAGGCCGTTTCTTTCCACCCCCGTTGGTTTCAGCGGGGATTTTTTTTGACCGGGCACTGCCATGCACAGCACAGATACCTACCAATGGCCCCACAAGGACTTGCTGGACGTCACCCAGCTCAGCCGGGAGGATGCCTTCCACCTGCTGGACCTGGCCGCCAGCTTTCAGGAGATCAACCGCCGGCCCGTCAAGAAGGTGCCCACCCTCAAGGGCAAGACCGTGGTGCTGTTTTTTGTGGAAAACAGCACCCGCACCCGCACCTCCTTTGACGTGGCGGGCAAGCGCCTTTCAGCGGACACCTATTCCCTGGCCAAGACCGGCTCCAGCCTCAACAAGGGCGAAAGCCTCAAGGATACGGGCCTGACCCTGCAGGCCATGGGGCCGGACGTCATTGTCATCCGCCACCCCAGCAGCGGCGCGGCGCGCTTTCTGGCGGAGCTTCTGCCCTGCGGCGTGGTCAACGGCGGCGATGGCTGGCACGCCCATCCCACCCAGGCTCTGCTGGACTGCTTCAGCCTGCGGGCGGCCTGGGAAGGCCGGTTTGAAGGCCGCACGCTCCTGATTCTGGGCGATATCGCCCACAGCCGGGTGGCCCGCTCCAACGTGCACCTGCTGCACATGCTGGGGGTGAAGCTGCGGCTCTGCGCGCCGCGCACCCTCTTGCCCGCAGGCGTGGAGCACTGGCCCGTGGAGGTTTGCTGCGACCTTGCCCGCGCCGTGCGCGACGTGGACGCGGTCATGTGCCTGCGCCTGCAGCTGGAGCGGCAGCAGGCGGGGCTTTTGCCCGACCTGGCGGAATATTCCCGGCGTTTCTGCCTGGGCGCGCGGCACCTTGAGCTGGCCCTGCCCGGCGCGAAAGTGCTGCACCCCGGCCCCATGAACCGGGGGCTGGAAATCGCCGACGACGTGGCCGACGCCCCGGCAAGCCTGGTGCTGGACCAGGTGGCCGCCGGCGTGGCCACGCGCATGGCGGTGCTCTATTTGCTGGCCACGCGCCGCGACGGAGGACGCGCATGAAACTCTGCATCCAAAACGCCCGCCACCTGGAAGCCCCGGTGGACCTGCTGACGGCAGACGGCAAAATCCTGACCATGACCCCGGCGGGGCACTGCCCGCCGCCCGAAGACTGCGAGATTTTCGACGCCCACGGCCTGACCCTCATGCCCAGCATGACGGACGCGCACACCCATCTGCGCGAACCGGGCTACGAATATAAGGAAGACATTGCCTCCGGGCTGGAAGCCGCGGCGCGCGGCGGCTTCGGCACGGTCATGTGCATGGCCAACACCAGGCCGGTCAACGATACGGCCAGCGTCACCGCCCACATGCTGGAGCGCGCCCGCCAGAGCCACCCCCACGGCCCGCGCCTCTGCCCTGTGGCCGCCGCCAGCGTGGGCCTTAAAGGCGAGGAGCTGACCCCCCTGGCCGAGCTCAAGGCCGCGGGCTGCGTGGCCGTGTCCAACGACGGCAGACCCTTGGAAAGCGCCGAAATTGTCCGCCGGATCATGGAATATGCGGCAGACCTTGACCTTATCCTCATCGACCACTGCGAAGACCCGCACCTGGCCCGCGGCTGGCGCATGCACGAGGGCGCGACCAGCGGGCTGCTGGGCGTCAAGGGTCAGCCTGCCGCGGGCGAGGCCGTGCAGGCCGCGCGGGACATTATGCTGGCCGAGTATCTGGGCGTGCCCGTGCACATCGCCCACGTTTCCGCCGCGCTCACCGTGGACGTCATTGCCTGGGGCAAGGCGCGCGGGGTGCCTGTGACGGCCGAAACCTGCCCCCACTACCTGCTGTTGGACGAAACGGCCCTTGAAGGCTACAATACGCTGGCCAAGGTAAGCCCGCCCCTGCGCACGGCCGAGGACCGCGCGGCCCTGCGCCGCGCCGTCAAGGACGGCCTTATCGACATCCTGGCCACGGACCACGCCCCCCACGCCGCCCATGAAAAAGAAGGCACCCTGGACGAGGCCCTCTGCGGCTTCACGGGCCTGGACCTGGCCCTGAGCCTGACCTGGGAGCTGGTGCGCGAAGGCGCGCTGACCGAAGCCGACCTCCAGCGCCTGTGGTGCCGACGGCCGGCGGAAATTTTCCACCTGCCTTGGAACGGCTTCGCCCCCGGCGACCCGGCGGACTTCTTTCTGCTGGATCCGGCGGCCGTCTGGATCCCCGGCAGGGAGACCATGTATTCCAAAAGCCTGAACACGCCCTTCCTGGGGCGCGAGCTGCACGGGCGCGTCGTCCACCATTGGCTGGGAGGCAGGCGGCTGTTCTGATCCCGGCGGTCGGCGTCCGCCAGCGGCATACGGGAGGAGATATGCAAAACTTTCTGCACGATATGGGGCTCTTTCGCGAGCAGTGCCTGATCAACGGCGCATGGCGCGGGGCCGACAGCGGCAAGGTTCTGCGCGTGGACAACCCGGCCGACGGCAGCCTGCTGGGCCAGGCGCCCGACTGCGGCGCGGCCGAAACGCGCCAGGCCGTCGAGGCGGCCCAGGCCGCCTTTCCCGCCTGGAAGGCCAGAACGCCGCAGGAGCGCGGGGCGCTCTTGCGCGCCTGGGGCCAGGCCATTGAGGATAACCTGGAGGATCTGGCCCGCCTGCTCACCCTGGAGGAAGGCAAACCCCTGGCCGAAGCCAGGGGCGAAATCCGCCAGGGGGCGTCCTACTTCCCCTGGTACGCCGAGGAAATCCGCCGCTGCGCGGGCGAGGTGACGCCCGTGTTCCGCGCGGGCGTCCAGGCCCTGACCCGGCGCGAGCCCGTGGGCGTGGCCGCGGCCATCACGCCCTGGAACTTCCCCATGTCCATGCTGCCGCGCAAGGTGGCCCCGGCCCTGGCCGCGGGCTGCACCATGGTGGTCAAGCCCGCCAGCGCCACGCCCTACAGCGCCCTGGCCCTGGCCGAGCTGGCCCAGCGCGTAGGCCTGCCCGCGGGCGTGCTCAACGTGCTTACGGGCGGGGCCAGGGCCATCGGCGGCGAAATCACCGCCAATCCCCTGGTGCGCAAGCTGAGCTTTACCGGCTCCACAGCCGTCGGCAAGGAGCTGGCCGCCCAGTGCGGCCCCACCCTCAAGCGTCTTTCCATGGAGCTGGGCGGCAACGCGCCCTTCATCGTCTTTGCGGATGCGGACCTGGAGCGCGCCGTGCCCACGGCCCTGGCCTGCAAATTCCGCAACGCGGGGCAGACCTGCATCTGCGCCAACCGTTTTCTGGTGGAGCGGTCCGCGTACGAGGCCTTTGCCCAGGGCCTGCTCGCCAAGGTGCGCGCCCTGCGCGTGGGCAACGGCCTTGACCCTCATACGGACATGGGCCCCCTTATCAATGCCGACGCCGTGGCCCATACCGACGCCCTGGTGCGCGACGCCCTGGATAAAGGCGCGCAGCTCCTGGCCGGCGGCAAGCCCCACAGCCTGGGGGGCAATTTTTACGAGCCTACCTTGCTCACGGGCCTCACCCCGCAGATGCGCATCTTCCGCGAGGAAATTTTCGGCCCCGTGGCGGCGCTCATGCCCTTTGACGCCGAAGAGGAAGCCGTGGCCTTGGCCAATGATACGGAATACGGCCTGGCTTCCTACGTCTGCACCAACAACATGCCCCGGATCTGGCGGCTGTTCCGAGATCTTCAGTACGGCATGGCGGGCGTTAACGACGCCGCCCTGGCCGCGGCGGAAACGCCCTTCGGCGGCACCAAGAACAGCGGCCTGGGCCGCGAAGGCGGCCGCGAAGGCCTGCTGGAATATATGGAAACCCGCTACCTGCTGCTGGGCGGCCTGGAAGGATAGCGCGCCGCGCAAGCGGCGCTTGCGCGTATGGGCGCAGCGTTGCGGCGTTTGTTTCGGAACCGCGCGGAGGGGTCACCCTTGCGCCTTGGCGGCGGCCCGCCGTCCGCGCAGCCGCGTGTCCGTTCACGCAGCCGCAGCGCAGGCCGCGGGTGCAACGCTCCAAGGAGGATAGCCATGCCTTTGCGTCAACCCGTGGCTGCGGGCCGGTTTTATCCCGATGATCCCGAAGCCCTGCGCGCGGCCCTGCGGGCCTGCCTTACGCCCAAAGAACTGCCCGATCCCGCCGGGGCGCGCCCGCACGGGGCTGGTTCCCGCCTGGTGGGCGTCATGCTGCCCCACGCGGGCTATGTTTACAGCGGCCGGGTGGCCGGAGCCGTGCTGGCCGGTCCCTGGGGCGCGGGCACGGTGGGCGCGGCCCTGCCGCGCCGCTGCATTGTGCTTTGCCCCAACCATACCGGCCGGGGACACCCCCTGGGCGTCTGGCCTGACGGCGCCTGGCGCACCCCCCTGGGCGACGTGCCCGTGGACGCGGGCCTGGCGGCGGCGCTCTGCGGCCGCGGCGGCTTTGCCCCGGATACGGACTGCCATCTGGGCGAACACGCCATCGAAGTCCTCCTGCCCTTTCTGCAATATCTGCCCGCGCCCGCAGCGAACGCCGCACCCGGCATGAGTGCCGTTTCCGGGGCGGACGCGGCACCGCCCTCGCAGGCCCGCGCCATTGTGCCCGTATGTGTGGGCGTCCGGCGGCCCGAAGTCCTGCGCGCCGCAGGCCTGGCCTTGGGCGCGGCCCTGCTCGTTGCCCAGGCCGAGGACGACCCCGTGGGGCTCATCGTCAGCTCGGACATGAACCACTACGAAGACCAGCAGACCACCCTGCAAAAAGATGGCCTGGCCCTGCAGCAGACCCTGGCCTGCGACCCCGACGCCCTGCTGACCACCGTGGAGCAGAGCCGCTGCAGCATGTGCGGGGCGGCCCCCATGGCCGTGGCCCTCTACGCCCTGCGCGCCCTGGGCGAACCCTGGGCTGAGCTGGCCGCCTACGACACCTCGGCCAGCGCCACGGGCGACGCCGCCCAGGTGGTGGGCTACGCAGGCCTGCGCTTCGGCGTGCAGTAGAAGGAAGATTTTTTTGTGGGGGAAGGGGACTTTTGAGCGCTGCTGTCTTCGCCCGTAACTAGCGCTGCTGTCTTCGCCCGTAACTAGCGCTGCTGTCTTCGCCCGTAACTAGCGCTGCTGTCTTCGCCCGTAACTAGCGCTGCTGTCTTAGCCCGTAACTTCCTTCGTCGTAACGGGCTAAGCTGAACAAAAGTCCCCCCTTCCCCCCACGCCCCCTGTCCCCTTCAAAAAACTTTTTCCCCTCAGGGTGGCGCGACAGGCGTACTCTGGGCAGACGATCGCCTGAGTGCTCCCGGCGCGTCTTTCCCCGACAGTTGCGGCGCGGCATAAAGGGGCGCAGAGGGAGGAAACCCTGTAAAAAGTTTCCTCCCCCGAACCGTTGTTACTTGCTGGCCTCATCCACCAGGAAGACGATGGAGTAGTACGGAATGCCGCTGTGCAGGGAAAGACCGATCTGGCAGGTGCGGCTGGAGGAATAGCCGGCCTCGCAGGCGCTGACCTGCATGCGCAGGCTTTTGAGGGCGGATTCGTTGAGCTCCGGGTGGGTAAAGCCCCGGTCTCCGGCCCAGCCGCAGCAATCTATGCCTTCGGGCACTACCACGTTTTCGGCGCACTTTCTGGCCAGGGCTTCCAGCTTGCCTTCCAGGCCCATTTTGCGCATGGAGCAGGTGGCGTGCAGGGCCACGGTTTTGGGCAGTTTTTGGAGGGGCAGGGCGTCCATCAGGTTGTCCATGATGAATTCCACCGGTTCATAGAAGCGGATGGCCGGATCCAGGGTTTCCTTCATGTGCAGCAGGCAGGGGCTGGTTTCGCAGAGCACGGGGTATTCCCCGTTGTTGCTGGCCGCCTTAAGCGCCGCTTCCAGCTCTTTTTCCTTTTTGCGGGCCGCGTCGGTAAGGCCCTTGCTGGCAAAGGCCATGCCGCAGCAGAGCTTTTCCATATCCTTGGGCAGGATGACGTCGTAGCCGCCCTTGAGCAGCACGCTCACCACGGCCTCCGGCTCGCTGCGGCGGTCGGCGTGTTCCGCGCCGGGGCCCATGTTGCGGGCAATGCAGCTGGGGAAGTAGACCACCTTCTTGGGGTTGGGGGAGGGTACGGCGGGCAGGTGAAGTTTGCGGCCGCCTTTGGGCATATCTTTGTTCCACAAGGGGATTTTTTTGCAGCTGAGGCAGCGCAGCAGGCGCGCGCCGTTCTGCATGACGGTGGTGCCCAGCAGGCGGTGCAGGCCGTCCGCGCTGTTGAGCATGAAGGACATGGCCCGGCAGGTTCCGGCAAAGTGGTCGGCTATGCCGTTGGCCAGTTTGTTGGCGCACGCGCCCGCATCCTTGTGGCGCAGGCTTTTGATGAACACGCCCGTATCCACGCCCGCGGGGCAGCGGGGGCGGCAGAGGCTATCCGTGGCGCAGGTGGCCTTGCCCATGTATTCGTAGGCTTTTTCCAGCTGCTTAAGGGCCGGGCTTTTGGGCTCCGCCGCGCGCAGACGACAGATTTCACGGTAGGCGGCGATGCGCTGGCGCGGGGTGAGGGTGAGCTCGCGCGAGGGACAGACCGATTCGCAGAAGCCGCATTCCATGCATTTGTCCGCCAGGGGATCCGCCGGGGTGAGGGGCTTGAGGTTTTTGACGTGGCCTTGCGGGTCTTCGTTGAGCAGCACGCCGGGGTTGAGAATGCCCTGCGGGTCCAGCAGGTTTTTGATCTCCTTCATGATGGCGTAGGCCGTAGAGCCCCATTCCAGCTCCACAAAGGGGGCCACGTTGCGGCCTGTGCCGTGCTCGGCCTTGAGGGAGCCGTCGTATTTTTCTGTAATAAGTTTGCTGAAGTCGTCCATAAAGGCCTTGTAGCGGGCCACTTCGGCGGGCGCGCCGAAGTCCTGCCAGAAGACGAAGTGCAGGTTGCCGTCGCGGGCGTGGCCGAAGAGCGGGGCCACGCTGTAGCCGTGGCGGGCGAAAAGCGCCTGCAGGTCTGTGGCGGCTTCGCCCAGGCGGTCCAGGGTAAAGGCCACGTCCTCAATGACGATGGAGGTGCCCACGGGCCGCATGCCGCCCACCGAGGCCAGAATGCCTTTGCGGATGCGCCAGAGCTTGCCGTACTCCTCTGGTTTGTCCGTGAAGGCGTAGGGCCGCACAAAATGCACATCCTTGAAGGCCTCATTGATGGCGGCGATGTTGGCGTTCAGCCCCTCCTGGTTGGGGGCGCGGGTTTCCACCAGCAGGGAGCAGACCTGATCGTCCAGGGTTTCCAGGCCTTCGGGCAGGCCGGGCGTGCCTTCTACAGAGCGCAGAGAGGCGCGGTCCATAAGCTCGGCGGAGGCAACGGGCAGGCGCGCCACGGCCGAGGCCAGGTCGCAGGCGTCCTTCACCGTGGGCAGGAGCAGCAGGGCCGAGGCTTTGAAGGGGGCTTCCTCCACCGTGCGGTAGGTCACCTCGGCAATAAAGCCCAGGGTGCCTTCGGAGCCCACCATAACGTGCTGGAGGATTTCAAAGGGGTCTTCAAAATCCACCAGGGCGTTGAGGCTGTAGCCCGTGGTGTTTTTGATCTTGAATTTGCGGCGGATGCGCTCGGCCAGGGCCTGGTCGGCCAGGGTTTTTTCGCGCAGGGCGGCAAGGCCCGCCAGGATGTGGCCGTGGCTGCGGGCAAAGGCCGCGCGGCTTTTGGCGTCCGCCGTATCCAGCAGCGCGCCGTCGGCCAGGATCATGCGGGTGGAGAGTACGGTTTTGTAGGAATTGTCCGCCGTGCCGCAGCACATCCCGCTGGCGTTGTTGGCGAAAATGCCGCCGATAAAACAGCTGTCTATGGAGGCCGGGTCCGGCCCGATTTTTTTGCCGAACTCGGCCAGAATTTTGTTGGCCCCGGAGCCGATGATGCCCGGCTGGAGGGTGATTTTTTCCGCTTTTTCGCCCACCCGCCAGTTGCGCCAGCCCTTGCCGATGCGCACCAGCACGGAATCCGTCACGGCCTGACCGGAAAGGCTGGTGCCCGCCGCGCGGAAGGTTACGGGCACCTGCAGCCGGTGGGCCAGGCCCAGCAGCTCCATAACTTCGGCCTCATCCAGCACGTCCACCACCAGCTTGGGGGTCAGGCGATAGACGCTGGCGTCCGTGCCGTAGGCCAGCAGGCGCAAGGGGTCGGTATGGATGCGGGCCTTGGGGATAAAGGCCGAGAGTTCCGTCTTGAATTCTTTGTAGGGCGAGGGGAGCATGGGGATCCTCCGTGCGGACGGCGCCGCCTTTGGGGTGACAGCCTGCGCAGCGGCTCTGCGAGGGGACGTCCGGTCTGGGCGACGCGCGGGAAGGCCTTTGCGCGCCGGACGGCCGGGCAGTCAATGTGCGGCAAGCGGGACGGCGTCCGGCAAGGGCTGGACGCAATGTTAATTAATAGTATCGATTCTCGCGATAAAAATCCACTGCTTTAAGTGGGGGTGGCGGGCCTGGTTCGGCTTCGTCCGGGCGGCGTACTGAAAACGTTGTTCAAGGTACGCCTTACGCGGCCCCTGAGAGAGAAAAAATTTTTTGAAGGGTGGGGGGCGTGGGGGGGGAGCCCTTTTCCCCCGCAACAGCTCTCCTTCATATCCGCAGCAGGGGGGCGGCGGTCTGGGCCATGAGGGCATGGCCCGCTTCGGAGGGGTGGAGGCCGTCGCTGTAGAGGGCGGCCAGGGCGGCTTGGGGGGTGGGCGCGGCTGCGGCGTGTTTGGCGAAGCCGCGGGCGAAGTCCAGGCAGGCGAGGCCGAAATCTGCGGCCAGGGTGCGCAGCCAGGGCTGGAGGGCCGCGTAGGCCGTGCGGGCCTGGTCCATATCCACGCTGCCGAGCAAGGGGAAGGTTATGGGATCGTGGAGGGGAATGGGCACGCCCAGGATGGGGCGCACGCGGGCGTGGAAGCACTGTTGGACCAGGGCGAAGATGTTGGCCCGCACGGCTCCGGGCCCGGCCCCCAGGGCCAGGTCGTTGAAGCCGCCCATAAGGCAGACGGCGTCGGCCTCCTGGGCCAGCACGTCGGCCTGGAGACGGGCCAGCATGCCTGCGGTGGTGTCGCCGTTGATGCCGGCGTTGCGCACGTCAAAGCCGGTCAGTTTGCCCAGCAGGGTGGGCCAGACGCGCGGGCGCGGCACGCCGTAGCCGTAGGTGAGGCTATCGCCCAGGCAGACCAGAATCATGCGAACTCCTTGCGCGCCGCGGTGCGGCGGTTGGCCTCAGGCGCGGCTGCGGGGCAGCAGCAGGTTGAGCAGCACGCCGGTGACGGCGGCCAGGCCGATGCCGCCCAGCTTGAAGCTGCCGATGCTGAACTGCATGCCGCCCACGCCGAAGATGATCACCAGGGCCACGATGATCATGTTGCGGGGCTCCATAAGGTCTTTGCCCGCGCGCACCAGGGTGTTGAGGCCCACCACCATGATGGCCCCGAAGAGCAGGATCATGATGCCGCCCATGACCGGCACGGGTATGGCCCCCAGAAACGCGCCGATCTTGGCCACGAAGGAGAGCAGAATGGCGCAGAGCGCGGCCCAGGTCATGACTGCGGGGTTGAAGGCGCGGGTCAGGGCCACGGCTCCGGTCACCTCGGAATAGGTGGTGCAGGGCGGGCCGCCCACAGCCGCCGCGACCATGGTGGCCAGGCCGTCGCCGAACATGGTTTTGTGGATGCCGGGGTCTTTGAGGTAATCCTTGCCGGTGACGGAGCTGATGGCCATGATGTCGCCGAAGTGCTCAATGACCGGGGCCAGGGTGATGGGAATGATGAAAAGGACGGGCTCCAGGGCGAATTCGGGGAAGATGAAGTGCGGCAGGCGCAGCCAGGGCGCGGCGGTGATGCTGCCCCAGTCGCCCACGCCCAGGATAAGGCAGGCGATGAGCCCGGCGACGATGCCGCAGAGGATGGGCGTGAGGCGCAGAAAGCCCTTGCCCAGCAGGGAGACCAGCACCGTGGCGGCCAGGGAGGTCATGGAAATCCAGAGGGCCAGGTTGCCGGGCACCAGTTGCTGCCCGCCGTCGCCGGTTTTGCCCAGGGCCATGTTCACAGCCACGGGCGCGAGCACGAGCCCGATGACCACAATGACCGGCCCGGTGACGATGGGCGGCAGGAGGCGCAGCACAAATTCCGTGCCGCGCCAGCGCACCAGGGCGCTGACCACAAAGTAGACAAAACCGCAGCAGACCAGCGCGCCCAGAGTCTGGGGCATGCCCCAGGTCTGCACGCCGTAGATGATGGGCGCGATGAAGGCGAAGGACGAAGCCAGGAATATGGGCACCCGGCCCCTGGTGCAGAGCTGGAAGAGCAGGGTGCCCACGCCCGCTGTGAACAGGGCCACGTTGCTGTCCAGGCCGGTGAGGATGGGCACCAGCACCAGCGCGCCGAAGGCCACAAAAAGCATCTGCGCGCCGAGGACGCAGTCGCGCAGGCGCAGGCGGTAGTCCGTAGGGGCGGCCGCGGGCCGCGGGTTTTGGCTGGTCATGGGGCGCTCCGTTTATTTGGTGCCGAAAATGCGGTCCCCGGCGTCGCCGAGGCCGGGGATGATGTAGCCGTTTTCGTTCAAGTGGTCGTCCACGGCGGCGGTGTAGATATCCACGTCCGGGTGCCGGGCTTCCACTTTGGCGATGCCTTCGGGCGCGCAGACCAGGTTCAGGCTGCAGATCTGACGGCAGCCGTGCTTTTTGAGCAGGTCAATGGCCGCGATGATGGAGCCGCCCGTGGCCAGCATGGGGTCCAGGATGATGGCCAGGCGCTGGTCCAGGTCGCTGGCCAGCTTCACATAGTATTCCACAGGTTCCAGGGTGCTTTCGTTGCGGTACATGCCCACCACGCTGATGCGCGCGCCGGGGATCATGTCCAGCACGCCGTCCATGAGGCCCAGGCCCGCCCGCAGGATGGGCACCACCGTCACCTTTTTGCCGGAGATGACCTCCACTTCCACCGGGCCGGCCCAGCCCTCCACGGTAAGGGGCTCCGTAAGCATGTTTTTGGTGGCTTCGTAGATGAGCAGGCGGGCGATCTCGTTGGAAACGGTGCGAAATTCGTGGGTGGAGGTGGCAGCCTGCCGCAAAATGCCCAGCTTGTGGCGCACCAGGGGGTGATCGACAATATGCACGGCCATGGGGATTCTCCTGCTGACTGGTAACACTGTGTTTTATAATACTAAAATCGAAACAGCCTAGGCGCTTGATGCGATCCTGTCAAGGCCCCGGCGCAGAGCGCACGGGCCGGAGGCCCAAAAAAAGCGGGCCCGTGCGGGCCCGCGATCCAATCTGCTCAGACGTTTTTGAGCACATATTCCCGGCTGCCCAGACCCAGGGCCTCGCCGTAGCTGAGCTGCACCTCGCCCCTGGTGTGGGGCCAGCGGGCGGCAAACACGTCCGGCGCGCCGTTCAGGGCCGGGTCCAGCCGGGGCGCGGCGTTGACCAGGTCCAGACAGGCCTGGTCCAGGGCCACGGGGTCTGTGGAAGCCAGCAGGCCCACGTCCGGCACCAGGGGCAGGTCGCTCCAGCCCACGCAATCGCAGTCCGGGGTCACGTTGAGCACAAAATTGATGTAGCAGACCCGCTTGCCCCGGCCTTTGACCGCACCGTAGGCGTATTCGGTGAGGCGCTCCATAAAGGGCACGATTTCTGTGGCCCAGTCCAGGCTGATGGCCTTGACCGGGCAGACGGTCATGCACTCGAAGCAGCCGATGCAGCGCTCTTTATCCACTACGCTTTTGTTGTCGTGCAGGCTCAGGGCCTGCTGCGGACAGACCTTCACGCACTTGCCGCAGCCGATACAGGTTTCGGCCGCCACGCTCACATGCGTGGCGTGCTGCTCCCGCTTGCCGCGCACGGCAGCGCCGCCCATGGCCAGGTTTTTGATGGCCCCGCCGAAGCCCGCCATCTCGTGTCCCTTGAAGTGCGAGAGCACCACCATGGCCGGGGCGCGGCGGATTTCCGTGGCGATGTGCACGGTCTTGAAGTGTTTGGCGTTGATGCGCAC
Source organism: Desulfovibrio legallii (assembly GCF_900102485.1). Lineage (NCBI taxonomy): Bacteria > Pseudomonadati > Thermodesulfobacteriota > Desulfovibrionia > Desulfovibrionales > Desulfovibrionaceae > Desulfovibrio > Desulfovibrio legallii. Next base: position 226,135 of record NZ_FNBX01000002.1, read on the forward strand.
GGGCACGTCGTTTTCGCCGTACAGGCCGTCGGCCAGGATGACGGGCGCGCCCACAACCGAGGGCGCAAAGCCATGGCGGTAGGCCGTGTTCAGATGGTCCACGGCGTTGTGCCGCGTGCCGGAATAGAGGGTGGTGGTGTCGGTAAGAAAGGGCTTGGCCCCGGCCTCCAGCACCTTGTCCACCACCTGGCGCACCAGGGTGGGGTTGAGGTGGGTGTCGTTGCCGTATTCGCCGAAGTGCAGCTTAACGGCGGCCAGGTCGTTTTTTTTCAGGATTTTTTTCAGGCCCAGGGCGTCGCAAAGGCGGGCGAGCCTGGCCAGTTTGCTGTCCTCATGGGACCGGGTGCGGGATGCCGCAAAATAGACTGTGGCGGGCATGGGTTTTCTCCTCCCCAGGGGCTTTGTCGGAAAGCCGCCATGGATGCGCGCGCCGCAAAGCGGCGCGGAAATACGCTGCCGTTCGCCGCGCGGGGCGGGCCGCCCCATGACCAGGCGCGGCGAACGGCCCCAGCATGCCAAACCTGAGGGCGGAGGTCGAGAAAAAATCCGCTGCGGCCGCGCCGGCTTCAGCGCGGCGTTGTGCCGGAAGGTTGCGCGGCCGTGAGCGGCGGCGGCAGGAGCGCCCCTACGCTGCGGCCGTCCGGCGCTGTGGGGGAGGACGCGGCGGCGGCAGCCTTTGCCGGGGCTGCGCCCCCGCCCGGAGTCTGCGCGGGCGCGGCATACGGCGCGGGGTAGGGCAGAGACGCCGCGTCGGAGAGGGGGACGACGGGAACCGCGGACGCGCCCTTGGCGGCGCTGGGCCCGGCGCTTGCCGCCGGGGCGGAAGGCGACGTCGCGGTCTTTTCGGCCTTGCTTTTCACTGGCGGAACAAGAGCTGCGGCGCCCACGCCCTTGGGCGCGGCGACAACGGGCGCGGCCTTGCGCGCCTGCACCTTTTTGCGGAGGCTTCGGTAGCGGCGGGGCGCGGGCGTGACCGACGGCGGGGCCAGGCGCAGCTCCGGCACGGCGGCGGGGTCGTCAAAACGCGCGCCCGCCATGCGGACTTGGCGCGGATCCACCAGGGTGTTCCAGTAGAGGCGCGCGCCGCCTTTTTCGGTCCAGATATGGGTAAGGTTGGTCTGTCCCGCAGCCGTGCGGGCCGGGGGCAGGTCGTGGGCTTCCACTGCCGAAACGGGCGGGACAGGGCCCGCAAACAGGGTCAGCAGCCCCGCCAGCAGGGCACGGCACAAGGTACGCATGGCAATCCTCCACCAGGAAGGCAGGACGCCCGCACCGGCGGTTTGCCGCGCGGGCAGGCTGCGGTTGCGCGGTTGCTGCGGCGTATGCCTGCCAGACGCCGGAACAGCGCCAATGTAAGCATGCGGCGCAGGCCTGACTATGAAGAGCCGCAGGCCGCACCGGACGGCGGGGCGTTCCAGAGCAGCCTGGGGTAGCGCCCGCTGCGCCGCAATGGCCTGAAAGCGCCTTCCAGCAACGCTTATCGGCAAGCGCCCGCAAAACTTGAGGCCCCTTGACAGGGGGTCCGGCCGTTGGCACATTTGCAGGAGGCCCCAAGCGCCTTCCGGACGCCGTCAGGGCCTGCCCCAAGGAGCCCCTATGTCCGCTGCCCCGCTTATTGCCGCCCCTCAGGCCGCTTTGCCCTGCGTTATCCTCATCGGCATGGCCGGTGCGGGCAAAACTACCGTGGGCGGCGCGCTGGCCCGCGATCTGGACTGGGCCTTTGTGGACAGCGACCACCTTATCGAATCCATCTACGGCGCGCGCCTCCAGGACGTTACCGACGCCCTGGGCAAGGAAGCCTTCCTGGACGCGGAGGCCACGGTCATCCGCGCCATCCGCGCCCAGCGCGCGGTCATCGCCACGGGCGGCAGCGTGGTCTATCGCCCGGCCGCCATGGCCCACCTGGCCACCCTGGGGGCGCTGGTCTTTCTGGACGTGCCTTTCGCCCTCATTGAAGAACGGGTGGCCCGCAACCCGGAACGCGGCATCGCCATGAACCCCGGCGAAAGCCTGCGCGACATTTTTGACGAACGCCAGGCCCTCTACAACCGCTACGCCGCCCTGCGTTGCCCCGCCGACGCCCCGCCTGAGGACTGCGCCCGCTGGATCCGCGTCCACCTGCCCCCCCACAGTCTGGAGCCCAAGGGGTAGGGAAGGGGACTTTTGAGCGCTGCTGTCTTCGCCCGTAACTAGCGCTGCTGTCTTCGCCCGTAACTTCCTTCGTCGTAACGGGCTAAGCTCCTTCGTCGTAACGGGCTAAGCTCCTTCGTCGTGACGGGCTGAGCTGTACGAAAGGCCCCTTCCCCTACGCCCCCCATCCTTCAAAAACTTTTCTCTGCGCAGACGCCGCCCCGTGCGGCTGCACGAGGCGGATTCTGTTCTCCGCCAGGGAAGGTGCGTCTGCGTTAGGGCATTTCAAAATTGAAGAGCCCTAACTGCAGCGGGAAAAACCGCACCCCGGGCAGGTCAGGCAGCCTTCCTGAAAAAGCAGGGTTTCGCCGCATTCCGGGCAGATTTGCCCCTGAATATCGCTGACCATGCCCACATGTTCGCCGTGGAGGTAGTGGTTTTCCAGGGCCCAGGCGATGGCGTCCGGAATGGAGAGCAGCAGCCCCTTGTGGCGGAACACGGGGTGTTCGCCGCCAATGCCCTTGAGCTGGGCCACCACGTCGCGCACGTTGACGCCGGAGCGCAGGGCCAGGGAGACCAGCCGCCCGATGGCTTCGGCCTTGGCGGTGATGGAGTGCCCGGACTTGCCGATGGTGGCAAAAACCTCAAAGGGGCTGCCTTCCACCTCATTGACGGTAAGGTACATGGTGCCGAGGCCGGTGGGCACCTTCTGTGTGAAGCCCCAGAGGATTTCCGGCCTGCGGCGCACGCCCGCGCTGAGCGGCGGGGCGGCTTGCTCCTGCGGCAGATCGTGCGGCTCTGCTGCGGGCGCGGTCTGACCGGCGGCCTGGGCCTGGCCGTGCGCCTGGTCCATGGCCTTCTGCCCTTCGCCGGTGGCCAGCACCTGCACGCTTTTGCAGCCGTCGCGGTAGACGGTGACGCCTTTGCAGCCTTCTTTGTAGGCCAGCCAGTAGATGTCAAAAATGTCTTTTTCCGTGGCCTCGTGGGACAGATTCACGGTTTTGGAAACGGCATTGTCCGTATGGCGCTGGAAGGCGGCCTGCATGCGCAGGTGCCAGACCGGGGCCATATCCATGGCCGTGACAAAAACGCGGCGCAGGTCGTCGGGCAGGAAGTCCATATCCTCCACAGAGCCCTTGGCGGCCACGGCTTCCATGATTTCCGGGCTGCACATGCCGGCCTGGGCCAGGGCGGCCTCAAAGTAGGGGTTCACCTCCAGCAGGCGCTCGCCGTCCAGGATGTTGCGGGTGAAGCAGAGGGCAAAGAGGGGCTCCACGCCGGAGGAGCAGCCCGCAATGATGGAAAGGGTGCCCGTGGGCGCAATGGTGGTGACTGTGGCGTTGCGGTAGGGGCCTTCCTTTCTGGCGGCGTAGACCGAGCTGCCGTAGGCCGGGAAGGGGCCGCGCTCCTCGGCCAGTTGGGCCGAAGCCTTGTGCCCTTCCTCCTGAATGAAGGCCATGATGCGCTCGCCCAGGGCCAGGCCCTCAGGAGAGTTGTAGGCCACGTTGAGCTGGAAGAGCAGGTCGGCAAAGCCCATGACGCCCAGGCCGATCTTGCGGTTTTTGCGCACGGTTTCGGTGATGATTTCCAGGGGAAAGCGCGAGGCGTCGATGACGTTGTCCAGAAAGCGCACGGCCAAATGGACCACGCGGGCGAGCTCGGCCCAGTCCACGCCCTGCGCGGCCGGGTCCGCGTCGTTTTCGTGCCCAGGCGCAAAGAAGCGGGCCAGGTTAACGGAGCCCAGGTTGCAGGCCTCAAAGGGCAGCAGGGGCTGTTCGCCGCAGGGGTTGGTGGATTCGATCTCGCCCTGGTCCGGGGTGGGGTTGTCGCGGTTAATGCGATCCAGAAAAACAATGCCCGGGTCACCGGACTGCCAGGCTTTTTTGACCAGCAGGTCAAAGACCTCGCGGGCGCGCAGGCGGCGGGCCACCTCGCCGGTGTGGGGGTCGCGCAGGTCGTAGGGCGCGTCCTTTTCCACGGCCTGCATAAAGGCTTCCGTCAGGCCCACGGAAAGGTTGAAGTTGTTGAATTCCCCTTCTTTTTCCTTGGCGCGGATGAACTGGACGATGTCCGGATGGTCCACGCGCAGGATGCCCATATTGGCCCCGCGCCTGGTGCCGCCCTGTTTGATCTGCTCCGTGGCCGTATTGAAGATGCGCAAAAAGGAAACCGGGCCCGAAGCCACGCCGCCCGTGGAGCCCACCCGGCTGTCGCGCGGGCGCAGGCGGGAGAAGGAAAAGCCCGTGCCGCCGCCGGATTTGTGGATCATGGCGGCGTATTTGACGGCATCAAAAATTTCCTCAATGGAATCGCCCACAGGCAGCACGAAGCAGGCCGAAAGCTGGCCCAGATCCGTGCCCGCGTTCATCAGGGTGGGGGAGTTGGGCAGGAATTTCCAGGAGGTCATCAGGCTGTAAAATTCCCGCGCCAGGGCCTCAGGGGCGTAGGCGCTCCGGTAGGCGGCCTCTTGCGCGGCAATGGCCGCGGCCACGCGCCAGAAAAGGTCGCGCGGCGTTTCCATCAGGCTGCCGTCGGGGTGTTTGCGCTGGTAGCGTTTTTGCAGCACCACGGCGGTATTGCGGGAAAGTTCCGGTTCGGGCAGGTCGGTAGGCAAAGGCAGCATGCGTGTCCTTCTTGGATATATGCCGGTTGGCGGCTGGGTATAAGAGCGCGCGGCGCGTGGCCGCGTGATTTTTGTGCCGGAAGACGGGCGTTGTTCCTTGGCGCGGGGGCCGCGCCAAGGCGCAGTATACACGGATGCGGACCGAAGAAAAGGCCTGTAAAGCCGCTTGCCTTCGTTAACAAACTGAAATCGTTCCTGTTTAAAATGAACGATAAAACCGCGCGGGCGAGGAGGCCCGGCGGCGCAAACGGGAAAAGGCCGGCAACCGCTGCGGGGCGGTTCCGGCCTTTTGAGGGTCGGCGCGGCGCGTCGGGTCACGCCGCGCACGGACGCAATGCTTACGGACGCACCAGAATTTTGATGTTTTCGTCCTTGTTGTTGATGAGTTCCATAAATCCTTTTTCCATGATGTCTTTCAGCTCGATCTTGCCGGTAATGAGGTTCTCGGCCCGGATGGCCCCCTTGGCCATGAGCGCGGCCAGGCCTTTGAAGTCCTCTATGGTGTAGGCCAGCGTGCCCTGGATTTTTTTGTCCGTGCCGCTGAGGCTGAAGAAGTTGAAAGCGCTGGGCTCCTCAAAAATGCCCACAATAACGGCCGTGCCCGTATTGCGCAGCACGTCCACAGCCAGGGGGCCGGTGAATTTGTTACCAATGCACTCAAAGGAGACGTCCGCGCCGCAGCCGCCCGTGAGCTCGCGCACCTTGGCCACGGGGTCGCACTCCTTGGGGTTGATGACAATGTCGGCCCCGCACTCCTTGGCCTTGGCGATGCGCGCGCGGGACATTTCCAGCACAATGATCCGCCCTGCGCCCGCGGCCTTGGCGGCCATAATGGTGCCCAGGCCGATGGTGCCCGCGCCCAGCACCACCACGTTGAGCCCCAGGATGCTGCCGGCCATGCGCACGGCCTTGAAGCCCGTGGCCAGGGGTTCCATAACGGCCCCGGCCTCGGCCGAAACCCCTTCCGGCAGTTTGAAGCAGAGACCCGCCGGCACGTTGACCAGTCGGGCAAAAGCGCCGTCGTTGGCCAGGCCGGTAAAGGCCAGTTTTTCACACACGTTGTAGCGGCCTTCCCGGCAGGGCTGGCACTCCCCGCAGTGCTGGCAGGCGTCCGGGGCCACCCTGTCGCCCACTGCAAGGCCGGTGACGCCTTCGCCCAGGGCCGCCACCGTGCCGCTGAATTCGTGCCCCAGAATGACGCTGCCCTGTTTGCCCGTAAGCGGGTGGGGCTGCTCCGCGGGGATAAAGATGGGCCCGGCCAGGTATTCGTGCAGATCCGATCCGCAGATGCCGCACCATTCCACCTTAATCTGCACCCAGCCGGGCGGCGGGGGCGAGGGAACGGGCACCGTTTCCACGCGAATGTCCTTTTTGCCGTGCCACACTGCTGCCTGCATGCTTGCCGTCATAGAGCGACTCCTTTGGTTTGGGGTGAACAGGAACCGCTCTTTGATTTGCACAGGCTGTGCCGCCCTAAGGGGGCGGCGGCCCGGTTGTGCGTCCGCTCACCCGCGAGGGCGCGGCCGGACTGGTTCGTGATTTTTTATACATGATGACTTTGATACCACATGGGAAAATAGTGTTCATAATGGGAACAGTCTGGGGCGAGCTCTGCGCTGTGATGGAACAGCGCCGCCGCAGGGCAGGCCGTGCCGGACCGGGAAAAGGGCAGCGCCCTGCGCCGACCGTTTGCCGCGTTTCGGCCCAAAAACTGCCGTTCTGGAGCAGGTTACCTTGAGCATCGGCATGTTCAAAGTTTACGGCATGCTCGTTTCGGCGTTCACCAGCGCGAATGCATTCTGCTGGCGGCTCTGTACGGCTGGCGTCTGCTCGCGCGCCGCCAGGGCGTTTCACTGCTGCACTGCCCCACTGCTCCGGGGCTGCAGGCCGCGCCGGATTCCGGCCCTGGGCGCGGCTTTTTGCGGCTGCAGCCCTTGTCGCTGGAGAACATAGCAGAGTTTTATACCATTGCATAGATCTCGCCGCCGGTCAGGATTGTACGGCCCGGCGGCTGCCATGGGGCGGGGCAGCGGGCCTCAGACCTCCAGGCCCAGGCGGCGCAGTTTGGCGTACAGGGTGTTGCGGCCTATGCCCAGGGCCTTGGCGGTCTGGAGCATGTTGCCTTTGTGGTGGGCCAGGGCGGCGCGAATGGCGCGGGCTTCCAGGTTGCCCAGGTTGAAGTCCGCCCCCTGGCCGTCCGCCGCGGCCCGTTGCGGGGCCAGGGGCGGCAGGGTCGGCAGGCCTTGCGGGTCCGGTGCGTCCGGCGGCAGGGCGGCGCAGCCGCCGCGCAGGTGGACGGGCAGGTGTTCCGGCAGAATACAGGCCCCGTGGGCCATATTGACGGCAAATTCCATGCTGTGCACCAGCTGGCGCACGTTGCCCGGCCAGTCGTAGTCCTCCAGCAGGCGCAGGGCCTGCACCGAGAGCCCGCCGAAGGGCAGGCCGTAGTCCCGGCAGAGGCGGCGGCAGTGCTGCTCCGCAATGAGCCCGATGTCTTCCCGGCGTTGGCGCAGGGGGGGGATTTCCAGGGCCAGCACATGGATGCGGTAGAACAGGTCTTCGCGAAAAGTGCCGGCGGCCAGGAGCTGGTCCAGGTCGCGGTTGGTGGCGGTGATGAGGCGAAAGTCCACCCGGAGGCTTTCCTTGCCGCCCACCCTGGTGACGCAGCGCTCCTCCAGGGGGCGGAGCAGGTTGACCTGCATTTCCAGGGGCATTTCGGAAATTTCGTCCAGAAAGAGCGTGCCCTTGTTGGCCTGCTCAAACTTGCCGGGGCGGCCTTTTTCCACCGCGCCGGTGAAGGCCCCGCGTTCATAGCCGAAAAGCTCGCTCTGGATCAGGTCGCGCGGCAGCGCGCCGCAGTTGATGGCCACAAAGGGGCCTGCCGCGCGGGCGCTGGCCGCGTGGATGGCCCGGGCAAAAAGCTCCTTGCCTGTGCCGGTTTCGCCGTGCAGCAGGATGGCGGCCGGGCCCTGGGCCATGTGCCGGGCCTGCTCCACCACCCTGGCCATGACGGCGCTGCGGTAGAGGATGCCGCCGAAGGGGCCTTTTTCCTCCCGGCGGCCGGGCAAAGCGCGCTGCGGCGGGGCCGTGCGCGCGGGGGCGTCGGTCTGCAGGGTGATGAGGGTGTAGCGGTTTTCTTCCGCGCCGGTGCTGAACGGTATGGCCTGGGCGTGCAGGTCGGGGCGCACGCGGCAGCGCAGGGGGCGGCTTTCGGCGCAGCCCGCGCGCTCCCGTTCGCGCAGGGAGAGGTTGTAGTCAAAGAAGGTTTCCGCCGGACAGCCGCGCACTGTTCCGTTTTGGCGCAGCAGGCGTTCGGCCAGGTCATTGGCGTAGGTCACCGCGCCGTGCGCGTCCACCATGACCACGCCCACAGGCATGGTGCTGAACAGGGTGTTGAGCAGGGCGCGGGATTTGTTCTCCATCGTGGCCAGAGAGGCGTTGAGCAGCAGGCGCTCGATCTCGCGGGCGGCGCTCACGGCTATCCAGAGCGCCTGGCTGTGGTCGGCCGTGGCCGGGCCGGAAATGTCGAAACAGCCCCAAAGGTGCCCGAAGGGCGTGAAGATGGGCGCGGCGGAACAACCCCAGGCCTGGTGACTGCTGCAAAAATGTTCCTTGCCCATGACCTGGGCGGGAATGCCGTCCCCCAGGGCCAGGCTGATGGCGTTGGTGCCCACGCTCTGCTCCGACCACACCGCCCCAGGCCCGAAGTAGAGCTTGTCCGCCTGGAGCAGCACTTCCTTGCTGCCGCAGGTGCGCAGGATGCGGCCGTGGGATTCGGCCACGGTGATCAGCAGGCCCTTGTGGCGCACCTGCTCGTAGGCCCGGCGTTCCACATGGGCGGCCAGCTCGGCGTATACGGCGGCCTGCGGCTCGATCTGACTTGCCGGGGCAAATTCCGCGCAGTGGGGCATGAGCGGGTCCACGCCCAGTGCGCGGCAGCGTCGCCAGGAATCGGCAATGGGCCGGGGCAGATCGAGGTCTGTGATTTTGCCGCTGCGGATAAAGGCTTCCCACGCGGCGCGGCGGCCCGCCCCGCCCTGGCTGCTGGCCCAGAGCAGCGGGCCCGGCTTCTGCCCCGGCGCTTCTTCGGAAACTTCGTGGCGCATTTCGAACACGTCGCCGTTGCGCTGCAGTACATACATGCAAAAACTCCCGCCGGCCGGGCCATCCGGGGGGTGATGGCGGCCCGCTTTGCAAATCATACTACCCTAATCCGAACGGGATGGGAAGGGTAGGCCGCAAAACTGTCAGTCGGAAAAAAGCGTGCGTCGGCAAGCGGATACGCATCGCTTCCGAAGGTTTTTTTGCTTGCGGCGGGCTGCGGTTCAGGGTGGTGTTCGCCCTTGGCGCGGGTGTTCCGATCCTGAACACAAGGGTGGTTCCACACTCCAGCGCAAAAATAAAAATTAATAATTTTGCTAAGTTGTAAACTGGTATCAGAGTTGCATAGGCATCTGGCATCAAAGCGTGCCAACAAGGCAAGGAGGTAAGCGGATGGCCTACGAAGTGCAAATGCCCAAATGGGGCCTGACCATGAAAACCGGCAAGATTGCGCGCTGGCTGGTGGACGAGGGCGGGGCCGTAAGCGCCGGGCAGCCCCTGCTGGAAGTGGAGACGGACAAGATCACCAACGTGGTGGAGGCTCCGGCCGGCGGCGTGCTCCTTAAGATTCTTTCTCCCCAGGGCGAAGTGGTGCCGGTGATGCAGGTCATCGGCGTCATCGGCGAAGCCGGCGAGGCCGTGGCCGCCTCTGCGGGCGCTTCTGCGGATGCCGCCGCGCCTGCCGCCGCTGCCGCTCCCGCTGCATCTGGCGGCAAGGCCGCCGCCCCCGCCGCCAAAGCCGCTTCGGGCGAGGTGCGGGCCATGCCCGCTGCCCGGCGTCTGGCCAGGGAACTGGGCGTGGATCTGGCCGCCGTTGCCGGCACGGGCCGTGACGGCGCCGTGACGGAAAAAGACGTGCGCGCTGCCCACGAGGCGGCCCAGAAGGCCCCCGCCGCCGCGCCTGTGGCCCCCTGCGAGGCAACGGACGACGAGATCATCCCTATGGAAGGGATGCGCAAGCTCATTGCCGACAACATGCAGGCCAGCCTGCAGAACGCCGCCCAGCTTACGGTCTTTGTGGAAGCGGACGTGACGGAAATGGTGGCCCTGCGCGAGGCCATGCTGGCCCGCCACAAAAAGGATCCGGACTACCGGCTCTCCTACAACGACATCATCTGCTTTGCCGTGTGCCGGGCGCTCAAGCAGCACCCCATCATGAACAGCACCCTGCAGGAGGACGGCATCCACCTGCACAAGCACGTCAACCTGGGCGTGGCCGTCTCTCTGGAGACGGGCCTTATCGTGCCCAATGTGAAGAACGCCGACGACTGCGGTCTGGAAGAGCTCAAAAGCCGCGTGCGCGACGTGGCCAAGCGCGCCCGTCAGGGCGGCCTTTCCATGGATGAAATCCAGGGCGGCAGCTTCACCATCTCTAACGTGAGCATGCTGGGCGTGGACGGCTTCACCCCCATCATCAACCCGCCGGAGACGGCCATCCTGGGCGTGGGCCGCGTGGCGGAGAAAGCCGGCGTGGCGGAAGGCGTGGTCTGCCCGCGCAAGATGATGACCCTTTCGCTGACCTTCAACCATATGGTGACCGACGGCGGCCCGGCCATGAACTTTTTGCGCACCCTGGCGGACATGCTGGAAAAACCCGTGCGCATGCTGGGCTGAACCCCTGGATTTGAAGGAAAAAGGAGAGCGCCATGCAACAGCGGTTTGTGGTGGAGCTGGGCACCGGCGCGGATCTGCACGGCGCGGACATGACCAAGGCCGCCGTGCGGGCCGTGAAAAACGCCATCTCGCGTTCCTGCCTCTGCGGTCTGGTAGAGGTGCTTGGACGCACGCGCTTTGAAGGCGTGCGCGTGCATGTGCGCGTGGGCGTGCCGGAGCCGGGCGCGGTGGATAAGGAAGCCGTGCTGGCGGCCGTGCCCATCGGCGAAAAAAGCATTGAGGTCACGCCCGGCGGCCTGCGCGCGCCGGGGCTGGAAGTGGCCTGCTTCGGCCCTGGGTGCAGCGATATCGTCATGGCCTGCGCGGCCCTGACCGTTTCTGTGGACATGGAGTAACGCGGCGCAACAATCAGCAACGAGGAGTAGACCATGAAACATCCCGACAAGAAGGTCCTGCTGGACATGTTCAGCACCATGACCAAGATTCGTCTGTTTGAAGGCGAATTGCAGAAGTTCTTCGCGGCCGGCAAGATCCCCGGTTTCGTGCACCTGTATCTTGGGGAGGAGGCCACGGCCACCGGCGCCTGCGCCGCCCTTAAGAAGACGGACATGATCACCAGCACCCACCGCGGCCACGGCCACTGCCTGGCCAAGGGCGGGGACCTCAAGCTCATGATGGCCGAAATCTACGGCCGCTCCACCGGCTACTGCAAGGGCAAGGGCGGCTCCATGCACATTGCGGACTTCAATATCGGCATCCTCGGCGCCAACGGCATCGTGGGCGGCGGCGGCCCCCTGGCCGTGGGCGCGGCCCTGAGCTGCCAGTACAAGGACAACAAGGGCGTGTGCGCCTGCTTCTTCGGCGACGGCGCTTCCAACCAGGGCACCACCCAGGAATCCCTGAACATGGCCAGCGCCTGGAAGCTGCCCGTTATCTTTATCAATGAAAACAATGGCTACGGCATATCCTGCCCGCAGAGCAAGTCCATGGCCATCACCGACATCGCCGACCGCGCGGCCGCTTACGACATGCCCGGCGTGGTGGTGGACGGCAACGACGTCCTGGCCGTGTACGAGGCCGTGAGCGTGGCCGTGGAGCGCGCCCGCAAAGGCCAGGGCCCCTCGCTCATCGAGTGCAAGACTTACCGCTGGCGCGGCCACTTTGAAGGCGACGCCTGCGTCTACCGCTCCGAGAAGGAGCTGGAGGAATGGAAGGCCAAGGATCCCATCCCGCGCTTCGCCCAAAAACTGGTGGAAACCAAAACCGCCACCCAGGCGGAACTGGACGCCGTCACCGCCCAGGTGCGGGCCGATGTGGACGCCGCCGTGAAGTTTGCGGAGGAAAGCCCCTTCCCCACCACGGCGGACCTGCTGGACGACGTGTACGCCTGACGCCTGCGCGCGGGCCGGTGAGGACGGATTTTTACGCAGTTACCTTCAGCTTTTTCAGATATGGAGAACTCTATGGCGACCAAAACGTATCTGCAGGCGCTTAACGACGCCATGCGGCAGGAGATGGAGCGGGACGAAAACGTGTTCATCATCGGTGAGGATGTGGGCAAGTTTGGCGGTTGCTTCGGCGTAACCCAGGGCCTGTTCGACACCTTCGGCGAGCGCCGTGTGCGCGATACCCCCATTACCGAGAGCGCCATTGTGGGCGCTGCCGCCGGCGCTGCCGCCGCGGGCCTGCGCCCCATTGCGGAACTCATGTTTGTGGATTTCATTGGCGTGGCCATGGACCAGTTGTTCAACCAGGCCGCCAAAATGCACTATATGTTCGGCGGCAAGGCCAAGGTGCCCATGGTGTTGCGCATGCCCCAGGGCGCGGGCGTGGGCGCGGCGGCCCAGCACTCGCAGAGCCTGGAAGCCTGGTTCATGCACATCCCGGGCATCAAGGTCTGCATTCCCTCCACCCCGGCCGATGCCAAGGGCCTGCTCATCAGCGCCATCCGTGACGACAACCCCGTGATCTTCCTGGAACACAAGATCCTCTACGGCGTGGAAGGCGAAGTGGACGACGCCCTGTATGAAATCCCCATGGGCGTGGGCGACATCAAGCGCGAAGGCACGGACGTGACCGTGGTGGCCACCTCCCTTATGGTCCACACCGCGCTGGAAGCCGCCGAGCGCCTGGCCAAGGAAGGCATCAGCGTGGAAGTGGTGGACCCCCGCTGCCTGGTGCCCCTGGATAAAGAACTGATCCTCAATTCCGTGAAAAAAACCCACGCCCTGGTGGTGGCCCACGAGGCTGTCAAGAACGCCGGCGCGGGCGCGGAAATCGCCGCCATGGTGGCCGAAGAGGCCCTGGATTATCTGGACGCCCCCATCGTGCGCGTGGGCGCGCCTTTCTGCCCCGTGCCCTTCAGCCCGCCGCTGGAAAAGGCCTACATCCCCGACGCGGACAAGATCGTGGCGGCGGTCAAGTCTTTGCGGCAATAAGCAGTACGCGTTCACGGCCGCAGGCTGCCCCTTGGGCGCGCCGCCTGCGGCCCCATGTCCACCGGAGTCACCGTGAAAGCAGCAATCATAGCCAATCCCGCTTCAGGCAAGGACATCCGCCGTCTTGTCGCCCACGGCAGCGTGTTCGACAACCAGGAAAAAGTGCGCATGGTGCGCCGCATCCTGGTGGGGCTGGCCGCAGCGGGCGTGCGCGACGTGCTCTATATGCCCGAAGGCTACGGCATCGTGCCGCGCGCCCTGGGCGATCTCGACGCCCTGGAAACGCCCGTGAACGTGGCTCCGGTGGATATTTACGCGCACAACACGCAGGAGGATACGGTCAACGCCGCCGCCGCCATGCAGGAGGCGGGCGTGGCCGTCATCATCGTCATGGGCGGGGACGGCACCAGCCGCGCCGCCTGTAAAGGCGCGCGGCAGACGCCCATTCTGCCCCTCTCCACCGGCACCAACAACGTCTTCCCCATCATGGCCGAGGCCACGGTGGCGGGGCTGGCCGCCGGGGTGCTGGCCTGCGGCGGCGTGAGCCGCGACGAAGGCTGCACTCGGCCCACCTATCTGGAAGTGCTGGTGAACGGGGCTGTGCGCGACCTAGCCCTGGTGGACGTGGCCGTGTACGACGACATCTTTCTGGCCTCCCGCGCGGTGTGGGACATTACCAGGGTAAGCCAGTTGTTCTGCTCGCGCTGCAAGCCGGAAAGCATCGGCCTCTCCGCCGTGGGGGGGCAGCTGGAGCGCATCGGGCCTGAGGAGCCGCGCGGCCTTGCTCTGGAGCTTGATCCGGACTTCGCCTGCAAGGTGCGGGCGGCCATCTGCCCTGGGCTGTTCGCCGACGTGGGCGTGGCCAAGGTGCGCGAAATGCGGCCCGGAGCGGCGGTTCCCGTGGGGCTTGCGCCTTGCGTGCTGGCCCTGGACGGCGAGCGCGAGGTGGAGGTGCACGCGGAAGAGCGCGCCGCCGTGCGCCTGGCCCAGGACAGGCTCTATGTGGCGGATGTGGAAAAAATTCTGGAATACGCCCGGCAGCGCGGCCTTTTCCTGCGCGGCGCGCAGGTCTGCTACGCCAACTGAACTTTTTGAGCGCCCTGAGCGGCAAGGAGCGGGTATGAAACTGAAGGCGGCATTCATCTTTGTGACCCCCAAGGCGGAAAACAGCCAGGAAGCCGTGTACCGCACCTGGACGCGCACCCCCGGTGTGGACCTGCTGACCATTGGCGTCACGTCCTACGCCCAGGCCGTGGAAGCGGCCCAAAAGGCCGTAAACGAGGAAGGCTGCGGCGCCATAGAACTGTGCGGCGGCTTCGGCCACGCCGGCGCGGCGGCCGTGGCCAAGGCCGTGAACGTGCCCGTGGGCGTGGTGCGCTTTGACGTGCACCCCGGCCTTGGCAACGCCAGCGGCGATACAGTGTTCGCCTGAGCGCGCCAACGGCGCGGGCGTCCGGATTCCCCCGTGCGGCGGTTGCCCCGCCGCTCCCCCCAACCTGAGGAGGAAACGAGCATGGCTATCAACGGCAAAGTGGCATTGGTCACGGGCGCGGCCCGCGGCATTGGCCGGGGCATTGCCCTGCGGCTGGCCAAGGACGGCGCGGACATCGCCCTGGTGGACCTGAACAAGGACAACCTTGCGAAGACGGCCGGCGAGGTGCGCGCCCTGGGACGCAAAGCCGCCGTCATCGGCGCGGACGTGAGCGACCGGGCCCAGGTTTTCGCTGCTGTGGAACAGGCGGAAAAGGAGCTGGGCGGCTTTGACATTATGGTCAACAACGCGGGCATCTGTCAGGTGCAGCCTTTGCTGGAGGTCACGCCTGAGGAAGTGGCGCGCATCTTCAGCATCAACGTCAACGGCGTGCTGTGGGGCATTCAGGCGGCTGCGTCCAAGTTTATGGCGCGCGGCCAGAAGGGCAAGATCATCAGCGCTTCTTCCATCGCCGGGCACGACGGCTTCATGATGCTCGGCGCATACAGCGCCACCAAATTCGCCGTGCGCGGGCTCATCCAGGCGGCCGCGCGGGAGCTGGCCTCCAGGGGCATTACGGTCAACGCCTACTGCCCCGGCATTGTGGGCACGGACATGTGGGTGGAGATCGACGCCCGTTTTGCTGAGCTGACCGGCGCGCCCAAGGGCGAAACGTTCAAAAAGTATTGCGAGGGCATTGCCCTGGGCCGGCCCGAAACGCCGGAGGACGTGGCCGCCCTGGTGTCCTATCTGGCCGGGCCGGACTCAGACTACATGACCGGCCAGGCACTTCTTATTGATGGCGGGATGGTCTACCGCTGAGGCCGGGCTGATGCCGACACGGGCGCGGGGCCAAAAGCCGCACAAGTCTAACGCAGCAGGAGAGAGCAGTGAGCATTGAACTTGCCATGCCGAAACTCGGTCTGACCATGAAGACCGGCAAGGTTTCCAAATGGTTCGTGGCCGAAGGCGCCGCGGTCAAAAAAGGCGACGGCCTTTTTGAAGTGGAAACGGACAAAATTACCAACAAAGTGGAAAGCCCGGCCGACGGCGTGCTGTTCCAGATTCTGGTGCAGGCCGGGCAGGATGTGCCCGTGCAGACCACCGTCGGCGTGCTGGCCGAGCCGGGCGAAAGCCCCGTCAGGGTGGAGGGCGGCGCGGCCCCGGCAGCCGGGGAAGCCGCGCCTGCGCCCAAGGCGGGCAAAGAAAGTGCGCCCAAGGCCGCCGCGCAAACCCCAAGCTCTGGCGGGGGAGGGTTGGCTTCCCCCGCCGCGCGGCGGCTGGCGCGCGAACTGGGCGTGGACCTGGCCTGCGTCACAGGCACGGGCCCCAACGGCCGCATCCTGGAGCGCGACGTGCAGGCCCGCCGCGAGCTGACGGGCAAGATCAAGATCACCCCCCTGGCCGCCGTGGTGGCCGCTAAGGCCGGGCTGGACATCACCACCCTTACCGGCACGGGCGAGGGCGGCAAGATCGTGCGCGAAGACGTGGAGCGCGTGCTCCATCCGGAGAAATTCGCGGCCGCGCCGACCGCCGCCGCAGCCAGACCGGCCGACGGCCCCGGCAGCGTGCCCATGGAGGGCATGCGCAAGATCATTGCCGACAATATGCAGACAAGCCTGCAGAACAGCGCCCAGCTCACCCTGGTGACGGAAGCGGACGTGACCCCCTGCGTGGAGCTCATCGCCGATTTCAAGGCCCGTTTCAAGCGGGACAAGAGCTTCCGCCTTTCCATGAACGACGTGCTGATCCTGGCCGTCTCCCGCGCGCTGCTTAAGCACCCGCGCATGAACGCCACCCTGGCGGACGAGGTCATCACCCGGCACGGTTCGGTGCATATGGGCGTGGCCGTGGCCCTGCCTGAAGGCTTGATGGTGCCCGTGCTGCACAACGCCCACGAGCTGGGCCTGCTGGAGATCGCCAAGGCTGCCCGCGAACTGGCCGGGCGGGCCCGCAACGGCCAGCTCACCCCCGACGACATGTCCGGCGGCACCTTTACCATTACCAACATGGCCCATTCGGTGGTGGATTTCTTCACCCCCATCCTCAAGCCCGGCGAAACGGGCATTCTGGGCGTGGGCCGCGTGGTGGAGAAGCCCGTGGTCCGTGAGGGCGCCGTTGTGGCGCGCTCCATGATGGGCCTGAGCCTCACCTTTGACCACAGGGTGGAGGACGGCGCGCCCGCGGCGGAATTTCTGAAGACCGTCACGGAATACCTGGCAAATCCGGCCCTGTTGCTGTTTTAGTCCGGCCTTTACGACGCGGCGCAGCGGTTTCGCGCCGCACAACATACCAGCGTTCAGGAGAATACGATGTACGATGTCATTGTCATAGGTGGTGGTCCCGGCGGGTATGCCGCCGCCATCCGCGCTTCGCAGCTCAAGGGCAAGGTGGTTCTGGTGGAAGGCGGCACCATGGGCGGCACCTGCGTCATGCGCGGCTGCATCCCCAGCAAGATCTGGCTGCGCGCGGCCGAGTTGCTGGAACAGTCCCGCAAGGCGGGCGATTTCGGCCTGGAGCTCACCGTGGGCAAGCTGGACTGCAGCGCCGTTTTGGCCCGCAAGCAGGGCGTCTCCAACGATATCCGCATGGGCATGGAAGCGCTGCTCGCCAACAACGGGGCCGAAGTGGTCACCGGCATGGCCAAAATTACCGGTCCCACCACTGTGGAGGCCGGCGGCAAGAAGCTGGAAGCCAAAAACATTATCGTGGCCACGGGCAGCACCGTGGACATGCCCTCCATTCCCGGCCTTGAGGGTGCGGCCTTCACCACTGACCAACTGCTGGACATGACGGAAGCTCCGGCCTCGGTGCTGATCACTGACCCCACCTATATCGGGGTGGAAATGGCCATGCTGCTGAGCATCCTGGGCAGCAAGGTGGTCTACGCCGTGCCCGGCCCGCGCATCCTGCCCGACGAGGACCAGGACTCCAGCCAGCGTCTGGCCCAGTCCCTGCGGGAGCGCGGCGTGCAGATCATGCCCCGCCACACTCTGGTCAAGGTGTCCGGCAAGGCCTGCACCCTCAAGAGCGGGGATAAGGAACAGACCGTAGAGGCGGACAAGGTGCTGGTTTCGGGCCGCAAGCCCGTGACCAAGGGCCTGGGCCTGGAGGCCCTGGGCGTGCAGTTTAAGGAAGACGGCGGCATCGCCGTGGACGAACGCTGCCGCACGGCCTGCCCCTCGGTTTACGCCATCGGCGACTGCACCGGCGGCTGGATGCTGAGCCACGCGGCCTCGGCCATGGCCATCTGCGCGGCCGAAAACTGCATGGGCAAAACCGCAAAGTTTCCTGCGCACCTGGTTTCGCGCGCCATCTGGGGCATCCCGCAGATGGGTTCCGTGGGCCTTTCCGAAGAGCAGGCCGAACGCGCGGGCTACGAGGTTGAGGTGGGCAGCTTCCCCTACTCCATCAACGGCTACGCCATGCTGCGCGGCGAGGTGGACGGCGCGGTGAAAATGGTTACGGACGCCGCCACGGGCGAAATCCTGGGCGTGCACATTGTGGGCAGCTGCGCCTCCGAAATCATCGGCGAGGCCGTGCTGGCCATGCAGCTGGAATGCACCGTGGCCGAGTTCGCCAAGGGCTTCCGCGTGCACCCGGCCTTCTGCGAAACCGTGGTGGACGCCGCGCGCGATGCGGCGGGGTGGGCGCTTTATCTGCCCAAGCGCGGCTAGACGTGGGGCGGCGCGGGCGTCTTTTGCCCCCTGGCGGCGTCACCGCTCCGTTGCGGTTCAGGGCTGTACGAGAAGAGTACTATCCCTGCCCCGCACCGGGAGCGGTTCCTTGCCAGGAAGCAGAATCCGCACCGCGCCGCCCACGCCGGCGGGCCAGTGGGCCGGGCCTTGCAACGCCTTTTGCCCCTGGCGGCGTCACCGCTCCGTTGCGGTTCAGGGCTGTACGAGAAGAGTACTATCCCTGCCCCGCACCGGGAGCGGTTCCTTGCCAGGAACCAAAATCCGCACCGCGCCGCTGTACGCCCGGAGCGTTGCGCCGCAAAACCAGAATCCGCGCCGCTGCACGTCGGGGTGGTGCGGCGGCGGGCTGACAGAGGAAGATTTTTGCCTGGGAACAGAAGCGGTTTGAACCGCCGGAGTTCGGGGCGTTGCGGTTCGGGGGGGCGTGTGCGAAGAGAGGCGGGACGGTTCCTTGCCGGAACCCGGATTTGCTTTGTCAGACGTGGGGCCGCGCGACGACAGCAGCAATGTGTTGCTGAAAAGGATATGTCGGCAACAGCGTGCGGCGTAAACGTCTATAAAAACACGCCGCCCTGCCCGCAGGGCCAACAAACGCACGGCCGGGGAAGTGCCCGGCTCCGCAAAAAACAAGGCAACGGGAACCAATGTTTTCAGGGCAGGGCCGCGGGGGAGGAGCCCCTTTGGCGACGCCCCTCCGCGGCATTCCCAAAACGCAACCAACGTACAACCAGCCTCAAGGATTTGCCTTATGTCTTCCGTTATTGCCCCCGCCGTTGATCCGTGTCCCCCCCTGGAAGTGCTGCGCCTGGGCCGCGTGCCCTACGGCGAAGCCCTGGATTTTCAAAGAGAGCGTGTGGAGGCGCGTCTGGCTGAAACCGTGCCGGACACTCTGCTGCTGCTGGAGCACGAGCCCGTGGTGACCATGGGCCGCGGCGGCCTGGCGGAGCATCTGCATGTGAGCGAGGATTGCCTGCGCGGCCACGGCGTAGAGCTGTTCTGGGTGGAGCGGGGCGGCATGGCCACCTTCCACGGGCCGGGGCAGCTGGTGGCCTATCCCATCATCCGTCTGCGCCCCAAAGACCTGCGCTGGTATATGGAAACCCTCTGCGGGGCTGTGGCCGACGTGCTGCGGCAGTACGGCCTTGAGCCGGAGCTGGGCGTGCACGGCCCCGGCGTGTGGGTCAACGGGGGCAAAATCGCCAGCGTGGGCATGTCCGTGCGGCGTTGGGTGACCTTTCACGGCATGGCCCTCAACGTCAATACGGATCTGAACTATTTTCGTCTCATCACGCCCTGCGGCAACCCCACGGAGCGCATGACCTCCCTGCAGGAAGAACTGGGCCGGGAAGTGGATATGGGCGAAACGACGGAGCGGTTTGCCGCCGCCTTTGCCCAGGCTTTCGGCCTTGCCGTGCGGCCCGAACCGCCCGCGCGGCGACCCCCGTGGCTTACGGTGCCCCTGCGCCCGGCCGCGGGCGTGCGTCCGGTGCAGGAACTGGTGGAGGGCCTGGGCCTGCACACCGTCTGCCAGGAGGCGCTTTGCCCCAACCGGGGCGAATGTTTCAGCCGGGGCACGGCCACCTTCATCATTATGGGCGACGTCTGCACCCGCGGCTGCCGCTACTGTGCCGTGGGCAAGGGGCAGCCAGCGCCCCTGGATCAGGCCGAGCCCGCGCATGTGGCCCGCGCCGTGCAGCGCATGGGCCTGCGCCACGCGGTCATCACCTCCGTCACCCGGGACGACCTGCCCGACGGCGGGGCCGGGCACTTTGTGCGGGTGATGGAAGCCGTGCGCGGCGTGAGCCCGGAAACCAGCCTGGAAGTGCTGGTGCCGGATTTTCAGGGCGACTGGACGGCCCTGGACATGGTCTGTGCGGCCCGGCCCGACGTGTTCAACCACAATATCGAGGCGGTGCGGCGCGTTTTTGCCCAGGTGCGGCCCCGCGCCAGCTACGAATGCTCGCTGGACGTGCTGGCCCGCGCCTCGGACTGGGGCCTGCAGGTCAAATCCGGTCTTATGCTGGGCCTGGGCGAGACCTGGGACGAAATCCGCGCCACGCTGCGCGATCTGCACGCCCACGGTTGTCGGCTGCTCACCCTGGGCCAGTATCTGGCGCCGTCCAAAAGCCATGTGCCCGTGGCCCGCTATGTGGCCCCGGACGAATTTGCCCATTGGAAGCGCGTGGCCCTGGCCATGGGCTTTACCCATGTGGCGTCGGCCCCGCTGGTGCGCAGTTCGTACCGCGCCGAGGCCATGCTCGGCGAACCCGCCGCTCCCGCGCCATTGCCGGGCGGGTTCGCCGGGCGCACCCTGCGGGTTGTTCCGGGGCTGCAGCCCCGGTCCGCATAGAACGGAGGCTGCGCGGCGGCCCCGGACGCAACCGCGCAACGGGATTATCGGAAAAACAGGCGCAGAGCGCCGCGCGGCTGCGGCCATAATCCGCACCACAACATGCTTCAGGGAGAAGGCGTATGGAATTGAGGTTAGGCAACCGCGGCCTTGGGGCCGCCGTCCTGCCGGTCCTGCTGGCGGCGCTGGCCATATGGTGCCTGCCGTCTGCAGCGCGGGCCGGTTCGTGGTTTGTGGACGAGGCGAGCTTTCACGCTTCCGCCCACCGGGACATGGCCTGTGCGGACTGCCACCCGGACCAGTCCGACGGCGACCATCCCCGGCTGGACAAGCTCAATAAGCCCGCCAGCACGGCCTTCAACCGCGAAACCTGCCTTATGTGCCACGCCGCCGTGGAAGAGGAGCTGGCGCAGGGCAGGCACGCGGGCAAGCCGCTGATGAAAACGCAGGACTACAACCGCTGCGTTGCCTGTCATAATCCCCATACGGTGCTCGGCCCGGAGGCCCGCGCCAAGGGGCTGACCCCGCAGAGCGACATGCGCGCCGCCTGCAACGTCTGCCACGAGGCCAAAACAGAGCTGCCCAAACCCGCGCCGGAGGTGGCCGCCTGCTTTACCTGCCACGGCAAGGTCACGGGCGGAGCCGCCGCGGCGGGCAGTGCGAAATTCGCCAGAGGGCAGGGCCCCGCGCAGCCGGCCATGTGCCTCTCCTGTCACGGGCCTGAGGCCAAGGGCCCGGCCCGCAGGCTGGACGCCGCGGCCTTTGCCGCCATGACCCACGGGGACATGAACTGCCTCACCTGCCACAAGGAGGCTGCGCGCTTCCCGCATAACCGGCAGGCGCGGGTGGATTGCCTTGCCTGTCACACCCGGCATGACGAAAAAACCATCCATGAGGCCCACAGCCGCGTGGAGTGCGGGGCCTGCCACCTGGCGGGTGTGACCCCGGTGCGCACGCCGGAGGGCCGGGTGAGCTTTACCGTCAACGCCGGGCCCCTGCAGGCGCACAGCATGGCGCTCAGGCCGGGCACGGAATCCTGCGCGCGCTGCCACAGCGCGGCCGTAACACCGCAAAGCCCCGCCGGCAACGGCGCGGTGGGCGCGGCCAACGCCGTGCTGCCGCCCAAGAGCGTGCTCTGCATGGGCTGCCACGCCGCCACCTTCAGCCTGCAGGATACGCCCAGCCGCCTGGGCCTGGCCGTGTTTGTCCTGGGCTTTGCGGTGCTGGGGCTCTTCTGGTTCTCCGCCACCAATCTGGGCAAGGACGGGCAGGACGGCAAACCGGCGGGCAAGGACGCCGCCGGGCAGACCCACGGCTGCCCCGCGCCCGCGCCCCACGCCCCCAGGGAAAACCGCTGGCGCGCGCTCTTCTGCGACGTGCTGCTGCAGCGCCGCCTGTACCGCGAATCGCCCCTGCGCTGGGCCGTGCACGCCTGCATCTTCTTCCCCTTCCTTTTCCGCTGCGCCTGGGGCATGCTGGGATTGCTGGGCTCCCTGTGGGCTCCGGCCTCAGCCTGGCCGTGGCTGCTGCTCAACAAGGACTGGGGCCCCACGGCCGTGCTTTATGACCTGAGCGGCCTGGTGTTGCTGGCGGGGCTGGCGGCGGCCGCCGCGCTCTGGCGGCGCGAGAAGAAGGCCGCGGCCAACGCGCCCCGGCACGACTGGCCCGCCCTGTGGCTGCTTTTGGCCATCACCCTCACGGGCTTTGTGCTGGAGGGCATGCGCATTGCCCTCACGGGCCTGCCCGTGGGCAGCTCCTGGGCCTTTGCCGGCTACGCCCTGGCCCAGGTTTTCGCGGCGGCGTCGCCGTCCTTCCTGGCCCGGATCTACGGCTGGGGCTGGTACGTCCACGCCGTGGTCACGGCCCTTACCGTGGCCTACATTCCCTTCAGCCAGTTGCGGCACATTTTCACTTCGCCGCTCTTCCTGCTGGTCCAAACCCTGCGGGGCCGCCGTTAGGCCCCCGGCACTACCCGTAAAGGAGAATATTCATGGAAATCGCCGGTTACAACATCCCCGAAGACCTGTACTACGACGAACGCCACTTCTGGGTCCGCGTGGAGGGCGATGAGCTGGTCATCGGCATGGACGATTTCGCGGAAAAGCTGGCCGGGCAGATCGTCTTTGTGCAGCTGCCCTTTGTGGGCAAGGCCGTCACGGCGGGCAAAAAGTTCGCCAAGGTGGAGTCCGGCAAGTGGCTGGGCACGGTTTACAGCCCGGCCGACGGCGAGGTGACCGCCGTCAACGAGGAGCTGGAAGCCAACCCCGGCCTCATTAACAGCGATTGTTACGGCAAGGGCTGGATGTACAGAATCAAGCCCTCAGACATGAGCCAGATCAACTCTCTCATCCACGGCGGCAAGGACGTGCTTGAACCCTGGCTGCTGGAGGATGTGAAGAAGTTTAAGAAGGACTGACCAATGCCCCAGTCTGCATTCGGCATCCGGCAGCGCATGGCTATGGACGCCTGCACCCAGTGCGGCCAGTGCCTGGACGTCTGCCCGGCGGTGGTGGCCACGGGCGATGCGGACCTTTCCGCTCAGGTGCGCATGGCCAATCTCAAAAAGCTCCTGCGGGACCGCAACCCCTTCTGGCGGGCCTTTCTGGACCTTTTGGGGCGGGAACCCCAACTGGCGCCCGAAGCCCTTAAAACCTACGGCACGTCCGTGTTCCGCTGCACCCTGTGCGGCGATTGCGAGGAGGTCTGCCCTGCGGGCCTGCCCCTCAAGGATCTCTGGCTCTCCCTGCGCGAAGAGCTGGCCCGCACGGGCGACGCGCCGCAGAAAATCCGCATGATCCGCGAAAACCTCTCAGGCAGTCACAACGTCTTTGACGAAGACAACGACGAGCGCGGCGACTGGGTGGAGGACATGCGCAAGCCGCCGCGCCACGGCTATCAGAAGGACACGGCCGAGGTGGTCTACTTCACGGGCTGCGTGGGGGCCTACTTCCCCCTGGCCCAGAAGATTCCCATGGCTTTTGTGGAGGTTCTGGAAGCCGCCCATGTGGACTTCACCATCATGGCCGGAGACGAATGGTGCTGCGGCTTCCCGCTGCTGGGTTCGGGCCAGAGCGCGGATCTGCCCGCCATCATTGCGCACAACGTGGCTGCCGTGAAGGCGCGGGGGGCGCGCAAGGTGGTCTTTACCTGCCCGTCCTGCTACCAGATCTGGCGGGAGCACTATCCCCCCGCCTTTGAGCTGGCCCACGCCTCGGAAGTGGTCATTGAGCTCGCCCTGGACAACCGCCTGCCCCTGGGGCCGTTGCCCATGACCGTCACCTACCACGACCCTTGCGATCTGGGCCGCGGCGGCCGCGTCTTTGACCCGCCGCGCGAGGTCATGGCCCGCATCCCCGGCCTGACCCTGGTGGAAATGGCCCACAACCGCGAGCATTGCCTGTGCTGCGGCGGCGGCGGCAACCTGGAGATGATCGATCCCGATCTCTCCGCCGCCATGTCCAAACGCAAGGTGGAGGAGGCCGTGGCCACGGGCGCGCAGGCCATTGTGACCAACTGCCAGCAGTGCGTGCGGACCATGACCACCTACGCCAAACGCAACAAGGTGAATATTGAGGTTATGGACCTGAGCCAGCTGGTGGCCCGCTCCCTGGAAGCCGGGCGCAAACAGGCGGCGGAAGCGGCGGCCCAGGAAGCGGCCCAGGCAGTTCAGACCCAGGCGGCCCGGCCCGCGGCCCCGGCCCAGGGCTGAGAGCCGGGGAAGGCTGCCTCCGCCGGCCAGGGGGGCCCGGCCCCCCTGGACCCCCGCTTGCCCGGCTTCCGGGGGAGAGCGCCTGGGCTGCGTTTCGGTCCGTCGCGCAGCGGCCAGGGAAGTCCATGAACCTGCGCCGGGCAACGCCCGCAGCGTTTCCTGGGCAGGATAAACGTGTCAGGGGGAGAGGGCGCGGGGAGCCCCTTTTTCAAAAGAGTGCCTCCCCCGCACCACCCCTTTTGCGCCCCAAGGAGTATTGCCCATGACAGCGCGCTGGCGACTGCTGGATTTGCCGCCCATGACGGCGGCGGAGAACATGGCTCTGGACGAGGTGCTGCTGGAGATCCGCGGGCAAGGCCGCTCCACGGACACGCTCCGCTTTCTGCAGTTCCGTCCGGCGGCGGCCCTGGTGGGTTTTCACCAGTCCGTGCAGGAGGAAATCCGCCTGGACTACTGCCGGGCGCAGGGCATTGAGGTCAACCGCCGCATTACGGGCGGGGGCGGGCTGCTTTTTGACGAGAGCCAGATCGGCTGGGAGGTCATCTGCGCCAAGGAATTTTTCGGGGTGCGCATCCCCAACGCGGCCCTGTTCCGGCGCATGTGCGAACCCACGGTGACGGCCCTGCGCGCCATGGGGCTGGACGCGGCCTTCCGCCCCCGCAACGACATTGAGGTGACGGGCCGCAAAATTACGGGCACGGGCGGCACGGAAAGCGACAGCGCCTTCATGTTTCAGGGCACGCTGCTGGTGGATTTTGACGTGGAAACCATGCTCAGATGCCTGCGCGTGCCCGTGGAAAAGCTCAAGGCCAAGGAGATCGACTCCATCAAGAAGCGGGTTACCTGCCTGGCCTGGGAGCTGGGGCGCGCGCCCCAGACCGCCGAGGTCAAGGCGCGCCTGGTCGAGGCCTTTGCCCGGCACTTCGACATTGCGTTTGCGCCGGGCGGGCTCACGGCCGAGGAGGAAGACCTGCTGGCCGAGCGTCTGCCCTATTTCCGCTCTCAGGAGTGGATCGACATGGTGCGGCCTACCTACGAGAAGACCGAGGCCGTGCAGGGCGCGCGCAAAAGTCCCTACGGCCTGGTGCGGGTGACCCTGCAGGTCAACCTGCCGCGCGGGCGGCTCAATAACGTGTATATTACCGGCGACTTCCTGTCCTTTCCCGGCCGGGCGCTGTTTGACCTGGAGGCGGCCCTGCGCGGGCGGCCTCTGGATGCGGCGCAGCTCTGCGGCGTGGTGCGCGACTTTTTCGCCCAGGGCCGCATCACCATTCCGGATATGGGCGCGGAGGACATCTGCATCCCCCTGCGCATGGCCCTGGAAAAGGCCGCCATCGCCCGCCACGGCATCCCCCTGGCGGACTGCAACCGCATCTACACCACCAACGGCAGCTTTGATCAGGTGCTGGCCGCCGGGCCGCGCGCCCTGCTTTTGCCTTACTGCGCCAAGCTCAAGGACTGCGACTGCCGCACCTCCAAGGAGTGCTGGGCCTGCGGCCGCTGCAGCGTGGGCGACGCCTGGACCCTGGGGCAGGAACGGGAGCTTGAGACCGTCTGCGTGGTCAATTACGAGGACCTGATGGTGGAGCTGGGCCGGCTCAAGGGCGCGGGCGCGCCGGCCTTTATCGGCTGCTGCTGCCGGCCGTTCTTTGTCAAGCACGCCGAGGATTTTGAACGCATGGGCCTGCCGGGCATCCTGGTGGATATAGAAAATACCACCTGCTACGAGCTGGACCAGAGCGAAGCCGCCCACAGGGGCGAATTCCGGGATCAGACCGGGCTGCATCTGGGCCTGCTGCGCGCCATTCTGGACGTGGCCGGGCAGGGGAGGGCCGCATGCGCTCCGTAAGCTGCGATATTCTGGTTGTGGGCGCGGGGCCCGCCGGGTCCAGCGCGGCCCGCGCGGCGGCCTGGGAGGGCGCGCATGTGCTGCTGGCGGAGCGGCGGCCCGTGGTGGGGCTGCCCGTGCGCTGCGCCGAGTACATTCCGGCCATGCTGGTGGGGCAGGCCGATGTGGGCCGGGGCTATATTGTGCAGCGCACTACGGGCATGCGCAGCTTTCTGCACGGCCGTTGCATTCAGGATATGGCCGCCCCCGGCTGCCTCATTGACCGGCATCTGTTTGACCAGGCCCTGGCTGACGCCGCAGTGCGGGCGGGCGCGCGGCTGCTCACGGGGCACAGCGTGCTGGGCCGCGAGGCGGACGGGGCCGTGCGGCTGGCCGCGCCCGATGGGGAAACCCTGCAGGTGCGGGCCACGGTCATCATCGGGGCGGACGGCCCCAAGTCCCGCGTGGCCCGCTGGGTGGGGCTGGGCGCAACCCATTGCCTGCCCTCGGTGCAGGTGCGGCTGCCCCTGCGGGAAAAGCTGGAGCATACCCACATCTATTTTGATGAAAGCGTCATTGCGGGCTACGCCTGGCTCTTCCCCAAGGGGAACGTGGCCAATGTGGGGCTGGGCATGCTGCCGCCCCCCGGCAGGCCGGGCCTGCGCCATGTGCTGCGGCGCCTTGTGCGCGGGCTTACGGGCCTGGGCCTGGTGGAGGACCGCGTGCTGGGCAGCACCGGCGGCTGGATACCGGCGGGCGCGCCCCGGCCCTGCGTGGCGGGCGACGTGCTCCTGGCGGGCGACGCCGCCGGGCACACCCATCCCATCACGGGCGCGGGCATTTTTCAGGCCGTTATGGGCGGCCGCATGGCCGGGCGCTGGGCCGCCCAGGCCGTCCGGGAAGGGAATACGGAGCTGCTGCGCGGCTATGGCGAGGAATGGGCCGATTTTTATGGCGAAACCCTGGCCCACGCCCACCAGCGCCGCCGTCAGTGGGAGGCTTACAAGGGGCCGCTGGATGGGGCCATCAACCGTTTCTGGATAGGATTCAGGGAGTATTATGCAGCTTCTTGAGCACCCCGTGCGGGAACAAAAGCCCGCTTCGCGACAAGCCTGCGGGCCGGAAGGGGCCTGCGCCGCCGCGTCGGCGGCCGCCTGCCGTGCAAGCGCCGAACCGCCCGTGCCGGAAGAGCTGACCTGGGACGCGGCCCGGCTGGAGCGGGCTGGGGCCCTTTCTCGCCGCCGCTTCGGCCGGGGCGTGGCTTTTTATCTGCCGGGCATGTTCGTGCGCGATGGCGTATGCGGGCAGTACCCGGCCCTCTCCGTCACCGGGGCGCGTTGCGCCCAGCGCTGCGCCCACTGCGGTGGGCAGCTGCTCAGAAATATGCCGGACGTTTCCACGCCGGAGCTTCTGCTGCAGCGCTGTCGCCGCCTGGCCGCGCAGGGCGTGCGCGGCGTGCTGCTTTCCGGCGGCTGCGACGGGCAGGGGCGGGTGCCCTGGAAGGCGCTTATCCCGACCATCGCCCGGGTGAAGGCGGAAACGGGGCTGTTTGTTTCCGTGCACTGCGGGCTGCTGGAGGCGGCCACGGCTCTGGATTTGAAGCGGGCCGGGGCGGATCAGGCCCTGGTGGACATTATCGGCAGCGCGGCCACCTACGCCCAGGTCTACCATCTGGCCGACGGGCCGGAGCGCCTGCGCCGGACCCTGGAGGCCCTGGACGCCGCCGATCTGCCCGTGGTGCCGCACATTGTGGCGGGCCTGCACTTCGGCCGCCTGCTGGGCGAGGGCAAGGCGCTGGAGCTGCTGGCCCAGCGGCCCCCGGCCCTGCTGGTGGTGGTGGCCTGCATGCGCCTGCCCGGCACGGACATGGCCCAGGCCAGGGCCATAACCGCCGAGGAGGTTTGCGGGGTGCTCATCCGCGCGCGCGAGCTCCTGCCGGAAACGGAAATCAGCCTGGGCTGCGCCCGCCCCCGCAACGCCGATGCCCTGGAGGCCCTGGCCCTGCGCGCCGGGGTGAGCCGCATGGCCCTGCCTTCGGCGGAAACCGTGGACCTGGCCCGTGCGCAGGGCCTTGAGCCGACCTTTTACAAAACCTGCTGCTCCGTCCGCCTGGGCGCGGGCGCGGCCGATTGGTAACAGAGTGAGGAAACCATGAGTTCAGTCCCGGAATTGACCCGTCAAGAGGCCCCCCAGCGCCCAGCGCCGCAGCCCGAAAGCCCGGACGCGCTGCGCATGAGCCTGGCCGCCGCCATGACCCTGGATTTTGCGCCGGGCAGCTTTTACCGCAACGCCTGCCTGGGCTGCATCAACCTGCTGCTTACCTACCGTTCCGGCTGCGCGGCGCGCTGCGCCTACTGCGGCCTTTCCGGCGACAAACAGAAAAAAAAGAGCAACTGCAAAAGTTTCATCCGCGTCACCTGGCCCGCCTTTACGCTGGACGCCATCATTGACGGCATTATCCGTCGTCAGAGCCGCGTCAAACGAATTTGCATCTCCATGCTCACCAACAGCCGCGCTCCGCGCGACACGGAGAACATCTGCCGTCGGCTGCGCGCGGCCGTGGACATTCCCGTTTCCCTGCTTATTTCGCCCACCATTCTTAACCGCGAGAATCTGCGGCGTTTCCGCGACGCGGGCGCGGACAAGATCGGCGTGGCCATTGACCTGGCCACCCCGGAGCTGTTCGACCACTACCGCGGCTCCGGCGTGGGCGGCCCGCACACCTGGGCGCGCTACTGGGAGTGCCTGGGCGAAAGCCTGGAAGTCTTTGGCCGGGATATGGCCGGCTCGCATTTTATGGTAGGCATGGGCGAAACCGAGGCCGACATGTGCCGGGCCATGCAGCGGGTGCGGGATATGGGCGGCAACACGCACTTGTTTTCCTTTTATCCCGAAGGCGGCTCCCCCCTGGCGCAGCGCCTGCCCCCGCCCATAGACCAGTACCGCCGCATCCAGCTGGCCCGCTGGCTCATCGACCACGACAGGGCGGCGGAAAAGAATTTTACCTATAACGAACGCGGAGCCGTGGTTGACTACGGCTTGCCCCGCGCGGAGCTGGAGGCCGTCATCGCCACGGGCGAGCCCTTCCGCACCTGCGGCTGCACCGGCCGCGACGGCGAGGTGGCCTGCAACCGGCCCTATGCCAACGGCAGGCCCGGCCCCGGCATCCGCAACTACCCCTTCAAACCGGAAGCGGCGGACATACGCCATATCCGCCTGCAACTGGGCCTGCCCGCATAAGCGGGCGGGAGCGGACGTCCGCCCTGCGGACGCGCCGTGAAAGGCCGCGCCGGCTTGCCCCTACCGGCGTGGCCCGTTTTTGCCGGGCCCTGCCAGGCAGCGCGCCTTTGGGCATGCGCCTTCCCCCGGAGCAGGCGGAATGCCCCAGCGCGCAGCCTTGAGCCCGGCGGGCGCCGCCGCCGGCCCTGCCCGGAGTCCGCGTTACCGTTCTTCCAGCGCCACGGCGGCCCGCAGGATTTCAGCCAGGACGTCTTCCGCAACGGTCATGTCCGCGGTGCAGAAGTTGTGGAAGAAGTTGGGGTCGCCGTAGTCCTGATTGCTGTATTCCGGCAGGGGAAAGTAGGTGAGGCGCAACAGTTTGATGAACGGGCGGGCGGTATAGTTCACGTATTTTCTGGAGAAAAATTCTATGAGGGTTGCGCCCTCCGGCAGAAACCAGGCGTGGACCATGCCCGCGCCGTGCGGGCCCGCCAGGATGCTTGTGTTGGCGGTGATTTCCAGTTGCCGGGCCAGGGGCAGGGCGGCCAGGTCCACGATTTCAAAAGCGTATTGGCGGCAAAGGGCCTGAACGGCCTCGGCGTTCAGCACCCTTCGCGTACCGGATCTGTGGCTGTAGACGCGCCGCCGGGGGCCGGGGGCGGCTGTCGGTGCGCGCAGGGCTTCCCGGATCCGGAAGAAAACCGGGGCGTGTTCCGTCAGGCCGGCAAAAGTAAATTTTTCCGCCACATAAAGGTTTTTGACGATGCAATCCGGGGTATAGGCCACAATGCGGTCCGCGCTTACGCCCAGCATGGCGAGGGAATCCCGCATAAAAGGCGCAGCGGCGCGCACCAGGTATGCGCCGCGAAAGCCCGCCTGTTCAAAATAGGCCACGCGCGGCAGGCACTCCGTCATCCAGTGAAAAAAGGTGTGGCACCAGTTGTTGGCCAGGAAGGCGCAGTCCTCAAGCACCGCCTGGGGGCGAAAAACGTGTTCCCGCGCCAGGTGGTGCTGCAGGCGGTGTTCCGTATCCGGATAGTTGGAGGACTCGTCCAGGGCTGTATCCAGCAGTCTGCCGGGATGGAGAGAGATAAAGGGAAACGCGCCCCAGATGTAGGCCTTTTTCAGGCAGGCGCAGCGCAGGGCCGGGCCCTCGGCCTGCCCGAAGCGGAGTGCATGGCGCGTGCTGCCGGCCAGGTGCGCGGCGTCGTCAAAAAGTCGCAGCATACGTCTGCCTCGCATTTCTCGGACGGCTGACAGGGTTGGGGCGGGCCGCTCAGTGGGCGGCGAAGGGCTCCAACGGTATCTTTTCTTCTAGGCTGTATTCTCGGCTGGCCGCCATAAAGGCGTCAGCTTTTGGCGCTATCCGGGTGCGCAGCACGCGGCGGCGTTCGTCCTGCAGGGTGCGGTCGCGCCCGGAGCTCATCCCGCCCAATTCCATATAGCTTACGGCCACGGGCAGGCGGGCCAGGTTGTGGCCGGTCAGCACGCGGGCCGCCCAGTCAAAATCCCCGGCGATTCTGTACCGGGGGTCAAACGGTTCCCGCCGCAGCAGGGAGAGGCGTGCAAAGGTGGCGGGGAAGGCAAGCCCCATGTTGGAAAAAAACTGGCGGTAGACGGCGGAGAGGCTGCGGTCGCAGACGGTGCGCGGCTGTCCGTCCTTCCCCTGGAACAGCGCTCCGAAGGCCAGCTCCACGGCGTCAGGCAGGCGGCGCAGATGGCGACAGCACTGGGCCAGGGTGTGGGGGTGGAGCAGGGCGTCGTCCGCGCCAAGGAACAGCGCCCAGTGGCCCGTGGCCCGGCGCACGGCTTTGTTCCAGGCATCATAAACGCCGGTGTCCGGCTCCGAAACCGGGCGCACCCGCGGGTCGTCCCAGGCCCGCAGAAGGTCCAGGGTGCCGTCAGTGGAGCCGCCGTCCTGCACAATCCATTCCCAGTGCGGGTAGGACTGGCGGTGGAGGGAGGCCATGAGCCGGGGCAGAAATTTTTTGCCGTTGTATACGGCTGTGATGACGGAAAATTTCATAGGCAGCCTGGCTCCGGGCGGTTGCGCGCCCCGCGGGGACGACCGCCGCGGGCATTGCGGGGCGCGCCACGGGCGCGCGAAGGCTACGGCGTTACGGCGGCCCCGGCAACGGGGGATACGGCGGGCGCGGCCGGAGTTTCGCCCCATTGCAGGGGCGGGGCGGTATCCGGGGCCAGGGGCGCATCCTGCAGGGCTTCGCGCACCCGGGTCTGAAAATCCTCCAGGCTGAAGCGGGCCGCCCCCACCACCGGCGGCGCGCTGACCACGGCCTCGGTGGCCTTGTGGGCGCGGTCCGGATCCGTCAGCGGCAGCGCGCCGGGCGTCAGCGCCGCCGGGGGCAGGGGCGCGGCAAAGGGCGCGTGCAGGGCCTCCAGAGACTGAGCGAAAAAGCGCGGGCGCACCTCGTATTGGCCGCTGCGTTCCCAAAGCTCCAGCAGCAGCACGCTTCCCGGCGGGATTGTGTCGGGGGGGTAGCCAGGGGCCTTCCAGCTCAGCCCCAGCAGGGCGGCCACCTGGGCGATATTGGTGTCGTGCCCCACAAAGATTGCCAATCTGGCCGCATTGCAGCGCTGGTCCGTATGCTGGCCCGCCAGGGCGAGGGACATGGCGTTGAGCAGGCTTGCGCCGTTGGCCTTGGCCACCTGCGGCGCGCGGTTGATCACGTCGAAAACCCGAACGCGCAGGGGCAGCACCAGGCGCAGCACCCGCGCGTCCACCTGGCCCCAACCGGCCCGGCTTTCGGGCCACTGGCCGTACTCCAGCAGAAAAATTTCGGCCAGGCTGGCGGCCGCGTTCAGCCCGCCCGCCAGTTTGACCCCGCTGCCCCCGGCGGCCACGCTCACGGAATTGGGAATGTCCGCCAGGCCGCAGTGCGGCGGCAGGTTGAAGCGCGCGCAGAATTTGGCCGAAACCGGCGCGCTCATGGCCTCCAGGCTGGCCAGGGCCTCGCCTTGCTCCTGCCGCAGGTGGTCCAGATCGCCCTCCGCCATCTGCAGCACCTCGCCCGCCACCTGGGTCGGGTCATAGCTGTAGAGGCCCGCCTTGACGGGATGGAAAAGGGGATCGGGGTCCGCAGCGGCCACGGCGTAGCCCCGGTTGCAGCCGGGGGCCAGGCCGTCCAGCAGGGCGCGCGCCGTGGCCCGGGTGCGCTGGTCCACATCGGCGCGCACAAAGATGCGTCCCGGCGGCGGGCAGACGTCTTCGGGCAGGATGCCCAGGCGCAACAGCTCGCCGCGCAGGTCTTCCCACATGGCGGTGACGAGCTGCGCCCCGCGGGGGGTAAGCCAGCCCGTGGGCACGGGCCACTGGGGCCAGGTGCGGGTGCTCCAGAGGGCCAGGGTTTTGGCGTCCTGGGTGGGGGCGCGCACGCCGTGGCGCGAGAGGGCGACTATTTTGAGCAGCCGGGCCGTTTCGGAGCCCTGGGCCGGGGCTGCGGCGGGCGCGGCGGCCAGGGACGCGCTGCAGCAGAGCGCCGCACAGACAAGGCCCGCAAGGAGCAGATGAAGGGGGATGCGCATGGGCTCTCCTTGACGAAAAAACGGGACCGACCAACGGCCGCCGTGGCTTTAGCATACCCGCAAAGACGGCCGCGGGCAATGCCGGGAGGCGGCGGCGCGAAGCATTGCTTTTGCGCGCGTTCGGGGCTAAAAGAATTTTTTTGCTTCGTTCCGGACCGGTACGGCGCGGTGGCCCACGGCGGAAAGAGGTTCCTCATTTTGTCAGCGCAGGTGCAGCAGCCATGCCCGTCGCCATTCCGCGCTTCGGCGTCGAAGAGTGTCCGTTGCTTCCCCCAGTGCGGGCGGAAGATCTGGAAGGCCTGGTCATCCGCCCGGCCACGGTGCGCGACGTGCACGGCATGTCCGCCCTTATCAACCAATACGCCGCGGCCAACGTTATGCTGGCGCGCGGGCCGCAGTACCTTTATCAGCACATTCAGGACTATATGGTGGCGGTAACGGCCGCCGCCGACGGCGCAACGCCGGTGGTGGTGGCCTGCGGGGCGCTGCATGTGCTGTGGGAGGATCTGGCTGAGATCCGCTCTCTGGCGGTGCACGCCGCGTGCCAGGGGCACGGTCTGGGCCGCCGCATGGTGGCGGCGCTGGTGGCGCACAGCCGGGCCCTGGGCCTGCCGCGGGTTTTTGCCTTTACCCTGGCGGCGGATTTTTTCGCCCGCTGCGGCTTCAGCGAATACCAGCGCGACAAACTGCCGCCTGTGGTCTGGGTGGAATGCAGCAAGTGCCCGAAATTCTACTGCTGTGACGAAACGGCCATGATCCTGGAGCTGTGAAGGGGCGCTCGGCAAACCCCGGCTGAGCGCGGGAACGCGCATACGGAACGCCGCCTGCGGGCGGGATCGAGAGGAGGCGGAAGCCATGAACAGACTGTACCAGAGGGATTTTTTGAAGGAACTGGACTTCACGCCCGAAGACCTCACCTACCTGCTGGATCTGGCGGCCCTGCTCAAGCGGGCCAAGAAAACCCGCACCGAGCAGCCATATCTGGAAGGCAGGAACATCGTGATCCTGTTTGAGAAGGATTCCACCCGCACCCGTTGCTCTTTTGAAGTGGCGGCCTACGACCAGGGCGCGCGGGTGACCTATCTGGGGCCCTCCGGCTCGCAGATGGGCAAAAAGGAATCGCTGGCGGATACGGCGCGCGTGCTGGCCCGGTTTTACGACGGCATTGAGTACCGCGGCTACGGGCAGGCGCGCGTGGAGGCCCTGGCCCTGCACGCCGACGTGCCGGTGTGGAACGGCCTGACCAACGAGTGGCACCCCACCCAGTTTCTGGCCGACATGCTGACCATGCGCGAAAACAGCCCCAAGCCGCTCTGCGAGCAGAAGCTGGCCTATCTGGGCGACGCGCGCTACAATATGGGCAATTCTCTCATGGTGGGCTCGGCCCTGCTGGGGCTGGACTTCCGCTCCGTGGCCCCGCGGGCGCTGTGGACCTCTGACGAAGTTTTTCTCACGGCGCAGAAAATCGCCGAAAAGACCGGCGCGCGCATCACCCGCACGGAAAACGTGGACGAAGGCGTGCGCGGCTGCGACTTCCTCTCTACGGACGTCTGGGTCTCCATGGGCGAGCCCGACGCGGTGTGGGAAGAGCGCATCCGCCTGCTCAAACCCTACCGGGTGGACGCGGCGGTCATGAACAAGACCGGCAACCGCGACTGCAAGTTTCTGCACTGCCTGCCCAGCTTCCACAACCGCGAAACCGCGGTGGGCGAGCAGATCTACCAGCGCTTCGGCCTGAACTGCATGGAAGTGAGCGACGAGGTTTTTGAATCCCCGCGCAACCTGGCCTTTGAAGAGGCGGAAAACCGCCTGCACACCATCAAGGCCGTTATGGTGGCCACCCTGGCCCAGACGCCCATTGAGGTGGAGTAGGGGGGATCAGAGGGGGAGGCGGGTATGACGCGGCGTCATCCTGCTTCCCCTGAGACGACAGCGCAAGCAGCCTCACCTAGGGCAGATTAACTACGGCACGCTCGTTTCGGCGCTTAACAGCGCAAATAAATTGCGCTTACGCCTCCACAGCGGGCGTCTGCTCACGCAGCCGCCAGGGCATTTCAACTTTGAAATGCCCTGGCACCACAGCTATCTCAGTATTTTCATGGCGATGGCGCTGACCAGCTGCGCAGCCGCTCTCTGAACATCCTCCACCGATACCAAGCCCAAGCCCTGCCGTGCCGGGCGCCATCAATGGGCAATCTTACTAGCGGAAACAAGATATTGGCAAGCACAAACCAGAAGGGGAATCTGTGCTTTTGCAGGAGGTACATGCGCCCTGCGGCGTATGCCGTTACTTTGGGGGACGCCGGTATGCTTTCCTTGGGCGAAGGATGAAATACCCGGACAGAGGCGCAACGGTGCACTTCTGTTCGGGTGCTGACCTGCAGCAAAAAATCGGTGTCTTCACCGCTTCCGTACGGCAACCCCGTGCCGGGACCGAGTATCGGGTCAAAGCGGAGGCCTGCAATCGCCTCGTTACGATAAAACTGCACGCAGGTTCCGGCCAACCGGAAAAGGCCGCGCCGGCTGATTTCCCCTTCCGGCAGGTTTGGGCGGGGTGTCTCCGGCGATGGGGTCCAAACGCCAAGCAGTGCGCCACAGCGGGGGGCCGCGTGGAATGCGGCAACAACTGATTCCAGCGTATCAGGCGCATACCAGCAATCATCATCAGGGAAAGCTATAATGTCGCCTTCGGCATGAGCCAGCAATGCGTTTCGGGCCAGAGAAACGCCTTTTGAAGGCAACATGATGCGGACAATAGGCAGGAGAGCATGGCGCGCCAATACAGGGTCCAGATATCCAGGCGCGTTTTGATCCGCGATTGCGATGTGAAAATTTTTATATGTCTGTTTTTCAAGGGAAGTGAGCAGGTTGTCTAACTCTGTTCTTCGCGCGACTGTGGCAATAAGTAAAGAAAGGCGAGGAAGGGGCGCGATACAGGGGATCTGCATGATATTTTTCGCTTCTTTGATGCTCCAAAGTCGGGGTTTGCCTTCCAGTATCCGCGGGATATCGGCCATGAGATTGGCAGGTTGCGTGCCAAAAAGTTTTTTGATTACAAGATAGAGCTTGCTGCGTGATAAGCGGAGGAATGGTTTCCAGGGGATGGAGGCGGGGAAATGTTTTTGTGCGATCTGGAGCAGCTCGCGTTCACTTATGGACATGGATTCCAGACATCCACTGACGCCGCCGGCCAGCATGGAGGTAACGACCGTATCCCCCATGGCAAAATTATCTTTTTTGAGGGCACGGCAAAAGAAATCATAGTCGCCAGCCACCCTATAGCTCTGGTCAAAGTCGTGTGCACAAAAAACGCTGCTCCGGTGAAAAACGCCAGGATGGGGGAAGGGCATTTCTTGCGGCAAACTTTTTATCGGACTGCGCGAAGGGCTGAGAATTGTTAGAACACGGCCTGCGTTCGTGATAAGTTTTACAGGGGTTATGTAGAAGTCTACTGTTTGCGGCAGTTTTTTTATGATTTTTATGCAACGTTCAAGATTTTTCCAACACACTATGTCCCCTGCGCCGATAAAGATCGCCCATTCCCCGCATCGTCTGGCCAGAGCTTTGTTCCAGGCATCATAAATGCCGCCGTCCGGGGCGCTGGCAAACTTGATGGGTAAGGTGTGGAATTTTTTTATG
Source organism: Desulfovibrio legallii (assembly GCF_900102485.1). NCBI lineage: Bacteria > Pseudomonadati > Thermodesulfobacteriota > Desulfovibrionia > Desulfovibrionales > Desulfovibrionaceae > Desulfovibrio > Desulfovibrio legallii. The sequence goes on from NZ_FNBX01000002.1 coordinate 262,498, forward strand.
ATGGCATCAGTGTTGTCTGTAGAGGTAGCGTCTTGGATAAGAATTTCATAGCTGAAGGAAGTTTTTTTTGCCATGCTGGCAAGTGTGGTACACAGCATTCCCGCAGCATTGCGGGTAGCAATGACAATAGAAAGTGTTGTGCTGGCGTTTATTGCGTTCATGGAAAAATTAACCCTGATGTGAAAAACAGGGTCCAGCTACATGTGTGATTGCCAGAAATCACTATTATATTTTTTATACGCATGGCACCCGAATGGGAGTTTTTTTTCTGTCCAAGTATAGAGAAGGTTCGGACGCCGTTCAAATGAAAAAAAAGCGGCCTGCTGGGGCGGCGGGACACGGCTTTTCCCGGCAAGGGAAAATGCCTTGGAAAAAATAAAATCTTCATGGTCATACATAAAGCGGCAATAGATTTTTGATGAAAGTCTGCATACCCCCATTTCCATACGGTGCAAAAATTGCTTTATCTGAGCTCTGAATGGCGTTTTTGCCGGGAGCTGAATTTTCATAAAAGCATAGTTCCAGTGCGCAGGCTTTAGCGTGCCCTCCAATAATGCGATAAAATCAGGGATGCGGCGTAGAGAAAACCCCCCATTGCCAGCGAAGGGAAACAGCTCTCCACGGTCATTAAAAAAAGGGGCGCCAATATAGCTGTAGCCTTTGGCGCACCATCTTTCCAAGGCATCGTAAAAAACCCAGGCATCAAGTTGGTATAACAAAATATATTCATATGCTTCAAAGCGTCGGTAAAACTCGCTGCAGAGCATAAGCCTATTGTAGGTATTAACGCTTGTAAAGTATTTATTTTTAAATTGTGCCAAGTTTAGGTGCGCGCCCAGTTTTTGGGCCTCTGCGAGGTAAATGTCAGGGGCCATGCTCTGAGGGCACACTAAAAACAGGGGATGCCGGTTTAATACCGTCAGGCATTGCCGCAAAGACTGCAATTCGTCTTGCGTTGGCGTCTCTGTGTAGGCAATAATGGCGACGGCAGACTGAAATATAGGCATTTTTGTAGTAAATATAACTGGATAGCTGTGAATTCTTTTATGCTTCATTAATGTTTTTCGTGAAAAATTTTCTTTTTCAGACTACGCAGCGAGTTGTAGCACAGCATGACAGCTTGGTTTTTTAGGCTTTTGGAGAGGAGATCAACTTGGTGTTCCAATTCATTGATCTTCGCGCGTAAGGCCAGATTTTCTTTTTTTAATGTGGCGTTGTCCGCTGCGCTCCAGAAGGAAGATTGGGTTTTGATGCAGTTTGTGTAAAAGCGGGATTCATCATCGGCCGTCAATTCATACCAGGGCAAGTGCCGGGCCACGTATGGCGGCGCAAGTCGAATGCCCTTGAACCATCTGGGCTCATCAGGTTTAATGCCGGGTCTGTATAGCGCAAAAGTTGTGTCAATCGGCGCGAAAAAACCCGATCCGTCAGGCAGCGGGCTTTGCCAGTAGCGTCCTTCCATTTCCAATACCGGCTCTCGTAACGGATATTCAAAGGGAATATCATCGAGACGCAGGCTAAACCCACACTTGGTGATAGGAGGATATGCCATCAATTGGTTATAGAAACATAAGATGGCGTCTTCAGGGCACGCTTCATCTGGTAAAACGTCTGGATCTGTTACTACAAAGTATTGGTGATCCAAAATATCTGAGAAAAGTCCACACTGCCATACGGCCAAATGCCCTTTGTTTTCAGGCAAGCGCACTACGCGATATGGGAGAGAATCTAAGTACTCCAGCAGCGGGGGATAGGTCGAGGCATTATCAACGATGATAATATTGGTCAGGCCGTTTTCTTCCAGCCAGTTAATAAGACGATGCAAGCATACCAGCCGGTTAAAGGAAATGATGAAGATGGGGACTTGTTTCGGTGAGAAAAGAGGCAGCGGCTCCGCATGGCGTCGTTGCCACACGGGTAGCGAAGATTTATTTCTGATTCGCCGCAGGGCATTGTGTATCCATGGAGCGGAGTGCGGTAAAAAGGTGTACAGCGCGCTCAGAATGCGGGTCAGCCGATAGTCTCGGCGACGTTTCGGCGTCCAGGCATTTCCGTAGTGACGGTCAGCGGCGTCTATTGTTTCCTTAACGCCGAAGGCGGCGTAAGCCTGCTGTGATGAAAGCCCTCCCGTAGTCATGTTTGTCACTAAAAAGGGCAGCCTAAGGCTTTGACTATCCTCACGCCATGTCTGACACAAAAATTCATAATCGCCAGCAATGCGCAGGCTGGCATCAAATCTGTGCAATGTAAGAAGACTGCTACGCACAAATAGTCCTGGAAAAGGAACGGGCATGGCTGCGGCACGCAGACTGCGAACAGCGCCTATAGTCCTGCTAGGTATGTAGCGGAGAGGGATGTCTGCCGCAGTAGTGACGGCGACGCCGCCGGATGCAAACAGTAGGCCGTCTGCATTTTCGGTCGGTTGCGCGTCTAGTGCCGCAACAACATTTTCCAAAACATCTGCAGCAGCCAGTCTGTCGTCCGCCCCCAAAAAGAGCACCCACGCGCCGCGTATCCTGCCCAGGGCCTTATTCCAGGCGTCATAGATGCCGGTATCCGGCTCACTAGCCAAGGAAAGGGCGGGCAACTTGTCCCTATAGGATTCTGCTACCGCCACGGTATCGTCCGTAGACGCGCCGTCCTGGATGATCAGCTCAAAATCCCGGCAAGTTTGCTCGGACAAAGAGTCCAGCAGGCGCGGCAAGGTTGCGGCGGCGTTATAGGTAGCGGTGATGATGGTGAAGAAGGGCATAGTGTATTTACTTACGGTTCAGAAGCTGTTGATACAGTTCAATGTATTGCTTTGCCACAACCGGATAGGCGTACTTTTCTTCAACCGTGCGGCGAGCGGCGCGCCCCATGGCTTCCCGGCGCTCTTGGTCTTCCAGAACGTAGGCAATGCCTGCGGCCAGTTCCTGCGGGTCATGCGGTGTGGCAAGCATGCCGTTAACCTTGTGTTCAACCATATCAGGGATGCCCCCCACAGCAAAGCCCACAACGGGCGTGCCGCAAGCTAAGGATTCCATTACCGTGTTTGGCAAGTTTTCTTCTCGTGACGGGCAGACAAAGACGTCCGCAGCCGAATAGGCAAGAGCAAGAGTTATTTCGTCATGTAAAGCCCCCAAAAAAGTGACCGGCATCTGGTGACTCGGTGGGGTATTCGCGTGCGAAGCTCCGAAAATCAAGCAGGATACGGAATCGCGGTTCTGTGAAGAAAGTATTTGTAGTGCCTGGGATAAAAGGTCGTAGCCTTTTCGTGGATCGTTAGCGGCCGCGCACGCGCCAAAAAGAATATATTTTTTATGCGGGGAAAGCCCTAATATGGCTTTGGTAATAGATTTTTTGATGGGACGAAATATTTTTGTATCTATAGTGTTGGGGAGTGTCGCGATGGGATATTCGTGCAGTAGGCTGCTTTTTTTTATATCATGAGTAAATTGATGGCTTAGACCAATTATAGTTGGCTGGAGCTTTTTATAAGATTTTTTCTTCATCCCCCACTGCATTTTCACAATATCAAGGGGGAAATGGTGGCCTAAATTCGGGCAAGCATTGCATTGTGTTTGCCATTTATGGCAATCTCCAAAATAGTGGCAGCCACCAGTAAAGGCCCACGTGTCATGTAATGTCCACACTGTTGGGATAGATAGCTTGGAAATTTTTTGGAGTACAGTTGGACTGATAAAGTTTCCAGCAATCCAATGCAGATGAATGATATCTGGATGTAAATTTTCTATAGCTGTGGCAAGGGAGTTAGGGAAAATGTATGCAGAAAAAAAAATGTTTTTGCTGGGCCGATGCCATGCCAAGAGCTTATCATTGAATTTGGCCAGAGTCTTGCCCAAGACCTTATTCATAATCTTGGATCTATAAAGAGGGAGAGCATATACGTTCTGAGCGTCGGAATCCCTTTCTTTTACACCCATTATGGATGTGACGCGGCCATCTTGATTTAAGGCGGTGTGCAGACGTCGTGCTGCAATGGCCGCGCCGCCGCTGGATTCAAACGTATTAAGGTGGAGAATTTTCATGTTGAACACAACTATTTAAAGCTAAGATGTAAATATTTTTTTATGTTAGTCTTTAATTTGGGGGGAAGTTTTTTCCCAATGAAATCTCTAGTGCGATGATAAATAGAGTTTTGAGGTATGTATGTTTTTTTGTATTCTTTTAATATCTTATTGTTAAAATTTATATCTGATACAAAAGAGTACATTGCCCTTGCTTTTGTAATATCGTTATAATACTTTTCTGCATCAATGTTGTTGAAACAGTGTGTTCCGCTCCCCATTCCGATATTTGTAGTATATGAACGTACGGGGTTTATGCCGAGTTGTCCATTTTTAAAACGCCAGTAGTCGACACGAATGTCCCAAGTATCAAGTTTGCCCTCCATTTGAGCATCGAGCATAGGGCTCATATCGTCCCCCCCAGCGTTGAAGGCTCTACGCTGGCGCCGTGAGGCTTTGAATGCTGGGTAGTCAGAAACATTCCAATCTATCCCCTCAAAGCGATCGCGCCATGAGGCCCAGCCCCAGCAGTTAAAGCGGGGGATAGCATAAATATCATGGGGATATGATGCTGGAATTTTAAACCCAGACAACGGGGGCGACCATGCAGCAATATTGAAAATTCGTTTGTCGTTTGCGTAAAACTCCAGTCCCTCATTGAGGAAACGCAATGTATGGGGGGACGTGAGGATATCATCTTCAATGACGATCAGGCGCTCATGTCGGTTGAACATCTGCGTCAGTCCAGCAATGACCGAGGCGGCACAACCTAGATTTTTATCTCTTTCGATGGCGGTTACTGAAGCAAAACCTTTAGCGGTTTTTGCCAGCTGCCTCACTGCGTTCGTCTTATCTGATTCTGCCGCATTGCGGGGGCCGTCGCAAAAGATGGTCAGATGGCTTTCGGCGGCCAGATTATTGGCGGCAAGGGCCTGCAGCGTTTGGCGCAAATGGTCGGGCCGATTAAAGGCAAAGAGGGCAATGGGGGCTGGCGTCATAGTATCACTCGCAATGCCGGGGCTCTGGTAGTATGCGATGCGTTCGGAACTAGTTTCCTGATATGATGGGCTACTTTCATTTTTTAGTCACAAATGAGTATGTAATATCTTTGTGCGTGTTGTTGCGTCGGGATTATTTAAAGTGATTATTTTGCAAGTAGTTTGTGTAATAATGAGCGACATTGTGTTAATGAAATGTTTTTCTTGAGTTTTAGACGGGCAATCGTTGCAGCTTGATGCCCATTAATTCCGAATATATCGATGAAAAGTTTATACAATTTATTTATAAATAAATATTTCTTAGCAAGAATATCTATGTCGACGCCTTTAAACTTCCCGCTATATCTCGTAGTCGGTGTGTAGTATTTGTATGATATGCCACCCTGCTGCATCCAAAGGCCATACTTGATAGCCCCGATAGGCGGTAATGGGGAGAGATCGCTATGAAGTAATTTTATTAGTTCCGCATGGGAACTCGGCCTATAAAAACCCTCTAAGTGTCTATAGGCAGCAAGGCCAATAATAATGACAGGTTTCCCCCAAAAAGACGCTTCAGCTCCCATTGTGGAGTGGAACGTAACAATTATTTTCGCTTGTTCCATGAGGGCATAGGAATCAACAGAACTTTCAGGTGGAATGATGGTTAGGTTAGGAAATTTATTTGTTATTGAGCGCAATTTAGAAATTTGTTCTGTATTTTTCCCTGAGAGATTTGGGTGCATCCGGCAATAAATGTGTATTTGTGGATCGTCTGCACAGTCTTGGGCAACCTGCGATAAGGCCACGTCTTCAGATGGATAAATCTTTGAGATAGAGGCAAAGCCTGGCAGTGCCGCAAACTCAAAAAAAGACGAATTATAAAAAATAATATTTTTTTTCCTTGTATCAAATCCATCGGGTAAGGCGTTAGGGTTTTGTTGCTGTATGAAGTTGCGTCCAGCTAGCGTATTGCCACTTCGGCGAAGTGTATAATTTTTTTGTGCGAACAATAGGGCTTGCTCGTGACCGTAGCGTTTATATATGTTTTTGCATTCGTCTTCTATGGGTAGCGTTGCATGTGGGAGGTCGTTGTAGACTAAGCGATATTTAAAATATGTATGTCCAACCTCGTGTGTATAATAGGGGATATCCTTTTCCTTGCATGCCATTATGATTGGTGCCTCTGTAGTATGCCGTCCATTGAAGAGGTATACTAAATCTGGCTGTATCTTTTTTATTATTTGTATAAAAGATTTATATATATAATGCGCTGCATACAAATTATCTTGAATGATATCCTTATGGGCTTCAGTATTAAAGTTTTCGTCTGCAAACTCACTGATTAGTGTTGAAGCTACGCATAGCCCAATATTAACGCCATCAATGGAAAAATTTTTTAGCTCTTGAGTGTTTTTGAAAGAGAGATTTCCCCTTAACTGTAATTCTGAATCTTTCGGCCATGTTAAAATGTTAATAGGCTGGCTTAATAAGGATACGCCTACCGAAAATCTTTTTTGGCAGAAAATGCAAATATCTTCAGATGGATATTGCCATAGAAAACAATTTGTTATATTCCGCTTGCACTGAATATAGTAAATTTCATCACCTTCGCGCAAATGCTTCTCGATAATTTCAAGCTCTGTTTCCTGGTGTGGTGAAGCATTGCAGAGGGCAGGGATTAAAATTTTAGCCATATAGAGTAACCATCCCGTTTCTGGGCAAGGGGCGCAGCTATAGTCTACGCAATAGGCGTGCCCATTCAAGAATTGGATGTCGCGAGTAGCAACCTAAGTATTTTTTCGTAAAAAGATTTCGTGCCTCCTGTACGGGGGTACTTTTCCACCACGCCGAAATATTATCCCAGTGTTGCGCGAGAAAGGTTGCAGCTGTTTTTGCAGTTCCATGCATAATTCCTACTGCATGGAGTAGGGCAAAGATGTTATGTATCTCATTGGGATATGTGTAGTTCTTGGGCGGACATATCATAAGCATAGAGTATTAAGAATCATTGCTTGCCCAGCGGCGTCCATCCATAAGAGCATCGCTTACAAAATCCATCGCCCACAGCTCATTCGGACTTGTAGGGCCCACCTGCTCGACACGGGTATGACTTGGGCGCTTCGCTCGTTTTCGTGTCCGCAGAGAAAGCCCCTCCTCCTGGTAGATTCTTTCTGTCCGCTTATGGTTCCGCACCAGGCCCTCACGCCGCAGCAATTCATGCAGGCGAGGGGAACCGAAGCGCCGCCGCTCTTCCGCCAGCTCCCGCAAGCGGGTACGCAAAAGCAGATCACGATCCTCGGGTGGCGGCCGCCTGGCGGAACAGCGGTTCAACTGGATCACTCGGCAGGCCCGCCGCTCTGAGAGGCCGTGTTGCGCCTGGATATAGCGCACGGCTTCCCTCTGGGCTGCGGGCTTCAGAAGTTTTTTGAGAGCACGTCCTTCAGGACGACAATATCCAGAGCCTGTTCGCCCACAAGCCTTTTCTGCCTGGCGTTTTCGTCTTCTAATTGTCGTAACCGTTTGGCATCAGAGACTTGCATCCCGCCGAATTTGCTGCGCCATTTATAGAACGTCGCATCAGAGATGCCGTTTTTGCCGGCAGAGATCCACAACACGCACCCCTGCCTCGGCCTGCCGCAATATCCCAATAATCTGTTCTTCGGTAAATCTGCTGCGTTTCATCCTTGTGCTCCTATGCCAGGAACACTAACTTTTCAATGGCATATTTTTCTGGGGGAGGGTCAGGTCAAGATAGCTCTCAATATCCCAGTCTATTAGAGTTGGGTGCTTAGCCGAACATCTGTATTTTTTCTGTTGAAATTGTTATAATATTTTATGTTATATTTCTTTATATCCACGGTGTTGAGATATTTTTCAAAAGTGATTAGCTTGCTTTTGAAGTGCGTTTTGTCGGCTCACCATGGCCTGCTACCAGCTGCTCCAACCACCATCTACCATGATATTCTGTCCAGTCACATAACGTGATAAGTCGCTGGCGAGATACAGCACAGTTCCCACCATATCCTCTTCTGTTGCCATACGTTTCATTGGCGTGCGTTTTTTGTACCGTTCGGTAAATGCCTCTGGCTGGTTGCGCCATATGCCGCCGGGGCAAATGCTGTTGGCGCGGATGTCAGGAGCAAGCACCGTGGCGAACCAGTGCGTCATTTGTATGAGGCCGCCTTTGGATGTGGCGTAAGCAATGGGATTGCCCATGTTCGTGCCGTCGTACAGGCTCATATCAGGCCCAAGCACGCCGTAAATGGAGGCCACATTGATGATGCTGCCCCGGCCAGATTTTTTTAGGTATGGGATGGATTCTCGGCATAAGGTAAACGGTGCAGTGAGGTTGACTTCGAGAGCTTTGCGCCACGTTTCTGTTGTTTGGCGTTCAATATCCGTTACCCAGCCAGGGAGGCCACTGGTCCCTACAAAACCGGCGTTGTTGATCAGGATATCCAGGCCGCCCAAAGCTGCAGCTATCCGGTGGGGGACAGCATGTACTTGGGCATCCTCAGCCAAGTTGCAAGGAACAGGCAGGACAGGCACACTGTACTTGGCGGCTATGGCCTCACACAGCCGGACACAGGTTTGTTCTTGCAAATCCAGAACTGCCACGGCGGCACCATGTGCTGCTAACTCAAGGCAAATGGCTTGGCCGATATGTCCGGTAGCGCCAGTAACGAGCGCGACCCGTCCTTCCAAAGAAACATCCATTAATTATGCACCTGTTGATGGGCAAGCAGAAATTCTGCAAATGCCAGGTCTAGCGCGTCGTCGATGTCCACAGCGCGTTCGCGCGGTAAAACCACTTGGCGCACATGCCCGGCCATTAGAGAGTTCTGCCGCAGAATGAAAGTGGGAGACAGCACATAGGCCGCAGTAGTCATATCAAAGAGCGGTGGAACGTCTTGACGCCGACAATAGCCTACGGAAGGCGTTTGGGCAAGGTGAACCATCCCATCTGGGGTTTGACTAACCATATTGAACATGGGGTGCCGCGCGGCCGGTGTGGTGGTTATGACCGCATCGCAGCCAGTGTTGCTAAAGACCGCAAGGCAGCGCTCTACATCGTCTACGCTACGCAAAGGTGCCGTGGCTGGCAGCGACAGAAAAACATCACACGGCCCGCCCTGTTCCGTGCAGCCCACTTGCCGCAAGGCATGCCGCCAAGCCTCCCATTCCGGGCTGTCGTCAGTTGCTAGCTCTGGGGGGCGCATAAAGGGGGTTTCTGCGCCCCACTGACGGGCCACAGCCGCAATTTCCATGTCATCCGTGGACACAATGATGCGTTTGACCGCTGCGATCTGTTTGGCGGTTTCAATAGGGTAGGCAATAAGCGGCTTGTCGACAAGCCGTCTGATGTTTTTCCGGGGTACCCCCTTGGACCCGCCCCGAGCGAAAATAAAAGCATACACTATTGGTTGGCGCGCCATATCCACTCCTGCTGTGCGGCTGCACGTTCAACTGCGTCCACATATGACACAACGTCAAGTCCCTGAGAAAATGTGCAGCAAGGTTCTGTCTTCCCTGCTAGTACAGCCTGCATCTGCAACCGGTATGAGGTGTTTCCATCGACCCTATAAATTTTCACCTTTTCACCATGATGGAGCGTGCCATCCAGCAGGTTTAGGTAGATGCCACCACCTTCGAGGATTGCCACAATCTCTCGCCGCGCCGGCGATTGCAAATAGTCCAGATGGATGCTGACCTGAGGGCAGCCTTCATGCTCTGCAAGAATTGTTACGGTATCATCACTTTCGATGTCCAATGAAGAGAGTTTGCCGACTAAGGCGGCCACCCGTCGCCAAGGCCCGGCAAACAGGCAGGCCAGATCCAACTCGTGCGAGAGGTCTCGCAACACGCCGCCACCCCGCCCTCTGAAGGCGGAATAGCATTGACGGTAATCCTGGTTAGGCCGCCAAGATGGAAGGTATTGCCCCACGTGTAATTGCAATGCCAAGAGTTTTTTGTCTTTCAGAAGCGTTTGCAAGTCTTGGACTCCAGGGTGAAAGCGTAGGTTGTAAGCAACTAGAGTGCACCGCCGTTGTGCGTCTGTCAGCCAAGGGCCGATTTCTGTTGCGGTTTTCACCAAGGGTTTTTCTACCAGAGTCAGGCGAGGGGCCAAGCTCGATACCACCCGTACATGTGCAGCGTGCAGCGCCGTTGGTGTGGCGATAATAGCAACATCCGGCGAAAAATTCGCTGGTAACTCACGAAAATCTTTAACAGAAGGAAACGGCAATCCGTTGCGCGAGCTGATACAAAAAACGGAGGCTCCAAGTTCAAGAGCAAGACTGGCATGGCGCATTCCGATAGAGCCGCAGCCCCAGATGAGAACACTTGGCTTGTTCATAGTTGTAAGAATTCATTTTGTGCGCGTTCATAATCTGGAAGCCGCCCGATGTCCAGCCAATATTCGTTGGTTTCCATGATTCGGGGCCGTTGCCCGGTTTCCAGCAACTTTTGGAACAGATCCGGCATATCAAAAAAGGTTTTTGGCGGGATCAAAGGGAGTGCTGCAGGTGAGAGCGCGTATATGCCGGTGCTGATGTGAACGTTTATATTGGGTTTTTCTTTGATGCCCGTAAGGTTGCCCTGTGTATCGCTCTCCACGACGCCATAAGCCATCTGCACGGAGTGTTTGCGGACCACCATAGTGGCCGGGCTGTTGTGGGCCAGGTGCTCATGGAGAAGGCAGCGCATGTTGAGATGTGTCAAAATATCCGCATTGGCCACCAGGAGTGGAAGAGTCTGCGGCGGTAAAAGAGAAAGTGCGCCAGCCGTGCCCATGCGTTTGGGTTCTTTCAAGTATTGGATATGGCAACCGAAATGTGTTCCGTCGCCAAAATATTCAATAATTATATCAGCGAGATAATTTACCGCCAAAAAAAAATGGCGAAAGCCCACATTGATGAAATTTTTAAGCACTATTTCTAGGATGGGTTTTCCGCCGATATGTAGCATGGGCTTGGGGCAATTTTGAGTTAGCTCGCCTAAGCGTGACCCCAGGCCACCAGCCATAAGTACTACATTGTTCGGCAAGGGGCTTACGCTCTGCAGCCTTTTTATGCTCCAGACGTGATGTACTGTCCCAGCCTCGTCCAGTACGGGCAAGTGACTCAAGGAGGCTTCTTCCATCATCCGCAATGCCTGTACTGCAGATGTGGCGATATTTACGTGTCGCGGTGTAGGGTTCATAACATCACGGACGCAACTTTCCAGCGAAGCATCAGTCAGCAGCCCACGACGGATATTGCCGTCAGTAACAACGCCTATCAGTTTGTCCTCGCTATCCGTCACCAACGCGAATTGTTCGCCGGTTGCGTTAATAAGTGTTAATGCGTCCCGTACGGATTGCTTGGGGAAAAGACGTAGTGTCCTCCAATCCATCAGTTCCTCGCCATATCATAAAACATTTTTTTTAGTATGCCCTTTAGGGGGAAGGTTAGCAAGGTGTGGGCGATGGCATCGCTCGTACCGTTTTTTTCATACGGGTTCGGCGTATTTTTGGCCAGGGCGCGGCGTTCTGGCGCTGTCGTTTGCGCTAGGGCGGCGGCAATGGCCTTTTCACGTGGCTCGCAATGCAGCACGGCCGAGGAAACTATGCGGCCTTCCTGTCGATGTCCGATGTTGACGACGGGAACTCCAAGGGAGGGGACCTCTATAATGCCGCTGGAGGAGTTCCCTGCCACGCACAGGGCGTGTCTTGCAGCGGAAAGGTACAGTAGCGTCCCAAGAGACTGAAAAAAACGTACACGTTCCGGGTACGCCGCGGCATAGTGCTCGATGTATTGATTGATGTTGTAGCCGCCAGAATCAGCATTGGCCCCAGTGAAAACTATATGGCAGTGCGGAAAAAGGTCGAGCGCTTTGCGTAGGGCGGTTAGTTGGTCTATTTCTTGTCCTGGCTCCAGGGTAACAGGATGGAAGGTGCAAAGGATATAAGAGGCGCCTGGGGGGAGTCCCAAGGCTGTATGAGTGGCGTCGATATCCAGAAGTGGTAGATTCAATGCGTTTTCTACACCCAGTGCGCCAACGTTCCAGACGTGATCAGGTTGTTCACCTAACTGAATAATACGGCGACGGTAGGGCTCGCAGGATGTGAAATGCAGATGGGAGAGTTTGGTGATGGCGTGGCGGAAGCCGTCGTCCATGGCCCCGCGGGTTACCTCTCCCCCGTAAAGGTGTGCCGTGGGCACGTGCATCATGGCTGCTGCCAGCGTGGCTCCGAGGCATTCGTACCGATCACCCAAAACGACAAAAAGATCGGGCCTGATCTGTGCCAGGGCTTCGCCTATTGCCGTGATGAGCCTGCCAATCTCTTGGCACAAATGCTCCGAGGCGTCCGTAGTGAGGTCTAAGGGGATGGCTACGTCAGGTACAAAGCCATCTTTGGTAATCTCCGTCAGGGTGTATCCATGTTTGCGGGACAAATGCGTACCGCTGACCAGAAGGTGCAGGTGGCATGCACTTGCGCGCAGGTGTGATAGCACAGGACGCAGCAAGCCATATTCAGCCCTTGTGGCGGTAAAGACAGCTATGGTTCGCACAACAGATCGTCCTCGTTGTAGTCACGCGACGCAACTTTCCCAATAAATTCGTCCCACCGCATGGGAGAAATGCCATTGCCAGGCCTTTTGGCTGTTATGTTCTCTTCACTGAATTTTTCCCCTTTTTTGATGGATCGCATCGCCACAAGACTTTTACGTGCGACCACAATGTTGGGAAGCTCTGCCTGTGCCGGGGCTTTAACGCCATCGCCCAAGGCGCTCTCCACTCGACGTATGCCGGCCACCATAGCCCGCAGTTCCTGGGGTTCAAGGCTGGCCTTGTGGTCAGGGCCTTCCATAGTTCTGTCAAGGGTGAAATGTTTTTCAATGACAGTCGCGCCAAGCGTCGCTGCGGCCAAAGGAATTTCAATGCCCTGAGTGTGGTCGGAGTATCCCGTCCCGGCAATGCCGGGAAAGGCGTCACGCAAGGTCAACATGGCCCGCAGATTCACCGATTCCGGCGGGGCCGGGTACTGGGTGGTGCAGTGCAACAGAGTGATGCGGCTGCGCAAAGTGCCCGCGGACTCCAGGATGTGCAGAGCCGCAGCCACTTCGGCGAGGGTACTCATCCCAGTAGAAAGAATGATGTTTTTCCCCAACCTGCCAATTTTGCGGAGGTAGGGCAAGTTGGTGATCTCGCCTGAAGGGATCTTGAAGGTGGACATTCCTAACGAGGTGAGGAAGTCTATGGAAGGAACATCGAACGGCGTTGAAAGAAAAGAAATGTTCTGTCGTGTGCAGTACGCCTGAATTCGTCTGTGGTCTTCCTTGCTCAATTCCAGCTTGCGCAGCATGGCGATCTGGGAGGCTCCTCCTTCGGTGGAGATTTGTTGGTATTGGGCCTTGGGCGCACTGCGGGAAGCCAGGCTGGCCGCATGGAAAGTCTGAAATTTTACGACATCAGCTCCGGCCGCGACAGCTGCGTCAACAAGCCGAAGGGCCAAGTCAACGCTGCCGTTGTGGTTGACGCCAGCCTCGGCAATGATAATGCATCTAGCCATAGTGCTGACCTTTCACTATTGTACCGTCTGGGACATCGTCGCATATTGTGGTGCCACAACCGATGATAACCCTTTTCCCAATATGTATTTTTTGTTTTATTACTACGCCTGCGCCAATAAATGTCCCTTCATTGACCGTGACCTTGCCGCAGAGGATTGCTCCAACGGCAATATGGCAATGATCAGCGATATTACAGTCGTGTTCTATAAGCCCTTTGCTATTAATGATGCAATTATTTCCGATAAAGGTGCCGGCGTTGACTATGGCCATATGCATAACAACACTGCCCTCTCCAATGGTGGAATACCGCGAGACGTGCGCTAGTGGTGAAATGATTACAGGCAACTCAAATTCGAGCTGCCGCAGTTTAGCGAAGATCGTTTGCCTGATCCGTGGAGTTTTGATTTGCCCCACCGTCACCAAGGCTTGAGAAAATTTTTTGCGCAGCCCCGGCAGATCTGCGTCATGCCCCAAGGGGGGGTAGCCCAAGACCGGAGTCAATGCGCAATCCGGTCCGTGCACGACCCCAGCAATGGGGATGTCGGCGGATTCGAGCACATCAATAACAGCGTGACAGTGACCACCGCCGCCTGCCAGCACAATGGGGGATCTGTCATCGTACGTTATGTGCATCTTCTTGGCCTTGGCAACCACTGGGCAAATTTACCAGCCTGTCGGCAACATTACTGGTTATTTTCAGGTCGTCCCGCAGGCAATGTGCGAACATGGGCAGGGTATGCAGGGGCTCCCACACTGGGCGCGTCATGACGCCTGCCGCATTGCTTGCTTCAAGAAAAGCATCGCGCTCGGCGCGGTTGCAGGTGAGTACGGCGCATAGCCAGTAGTTGCTCACGGCGCCTTCCGGCTCGGTGATGAATTCCCAAGCAGTTCCGGCGAACAGCCGGGCATAGGCCGTAGCGCGGGCGCGTTTCTCGGCCAGAAAGGCGGGCAGCCTTTCCAACTGTGCGCAGCCAAGGGCTGCGTTGAGGTTTGGCATGCGAAAGTTCCAGCCTACATGATCATGTCGGTAGAGCCATTTGTGGGGCGTTTTAGCCGTGGTTGTCCAGTGTTTGGCTTTGGCTCCCAGTGCTATGTCATTGGTGAGGATAGCCCCGCCGCCGCCCGATGTGATAATTTTGTTGCCGTTGAAGGACAGGGCCCCCACGAGGCCAAAGGTACCGCAGTGTCGCCCCCGGAGTGTGCTACCCACGGCTTCGGCCGCATCTTCCACAAGGGGGATGCCCCAGACGCTGCAAACTTCCACTAGGGCTTCCATGCGGCAGGGCAGGCCGAAGGTATGCATAGGGATGCAGGCGGCCACGCGTTTTCCCGTGGCCTTGTGAAGGCATCCGTCAGGCCCGGTTTTGCACGAGGATTGAAGAAAGGTCTCTACGGCCTGCGGGTTGAGGCCCAAGGTTTCTTTGTCAATATCCAGAAAAACGGGTTCCGCACCCAGATGTGCCACAGCGTTGGCCGTGGCTACAAAGGAGACGGCCTGCGTCAGCACCAAGTCACCAGCCCTGACGCCCGCAAGAACAAGGCACATTTCCAAGGCCGCAGTGCCATTGACACAGACTACGGCGCGCGCGGCTCCGGTAGTTTTTTCGAGCATCTGCTCAAAACGATTCACATATCCGCCCACAGAAGAAACATAGGTGGAGTCGATGGCGTCTAGCACATACTTCCGTTCCGCTCCGTGAAACACAGGGGCATGCAGAGGTAGATCGCCTCCAGGGCAGTGGTTGATGCGACGGATTTCGGCTAACAACCCTGCAAAGGAGTCTTCAGAAATTTCCATGTCCAACCCTGTTGCTCTGTATCAAATATTATAGATATTGCTCTTATATCCCGCAAGATTTTCCGGCTTCGAGAACCACTGCGCCGTCTCTTTAAGTCCACGTTTGAAACCCTCTATTCCTTCATAGGCTGGCTGCCAGCCGGTGATCTTTCGCAGACGTGTGTTGTCAGCCCAGAGCCGCTCCACTTCGCTTTTTTCGGGGCGTAGCCTTTGTCCATCGCAAATAATTTCAATATTGACACCCATGGCCTTCGCAATGGTGCGCGCCGTATCGCCTATGCTGACTTCAAAACCGGAACCGCCATTAAGGACTTCACCGACAACGCGCTGCAAAGGAGCTTCCAGCATAGCCACGAAGGCCGCCGCCGTGTCGGTCACATAGGTGAAGTCACGGGTAGGGCTCAGGCTGCCCAGTTTGATCCGGCGGGCCCCAGCAGCGATCTGTGTGATGATGGTGGGAATGACCGCCCGCGCAGACTGGCGTGGCCCGTAAGTGTTGAAGGGCCGTAAGATGGCAACAGGAGTTTCAAACGAGCGGTAAAAACTCAGGGCCAGTTGGTCCGCCGCAATTTTGGTAGCGGAATACGGTGACTGTCCGTGGATTGGATGTTCTTCCGTAATGGGGACAAAGTGCGCTGTGCCGTATACTTCGCTGGTGGACGTATGGATCAGTCGCCCAACCCCCAGATCGCGAACTGCCTGGAGCACATTGAGCGTCCCTTTAATATTTGTATCCACATAAGCGTCCGGTGATTGGTAGGAATAGGGAATGGCAATGAGAGCTGCCAGATGCAGGACCGCTTCACAACCATTTACGGCTATGCGTACGCCGTTAGGGTCACGTACATCGCCGGGGAAAATTTCCATCTGCGCAGCTAACGGTGATCGATCCAGCCAGCCCCATGAGTTGAAGGAGTTATACTGGACGAAAGCCTTAACGGCATAACCGCGGGTCACAAGCATTTCACAAAGGTGTGAACCGATGAACCCGTCCGCGCCGGTTACAAGAACTTTTTTCATGTTGCCTACAGATGAGTTATGCCCTTCGCAGAAACACCTTTCGGGATCCCAGCATTGGTCGACTTGGACTGCTGCGACGGAGCGGAGTTCGCACTGGCGTTACCCCTATGGATTCATCACGCCAACATCTCAGGCATTGGCGTGCAGGGAGGCGATTCCCTATTTTTCAAATCCAGATACGCCGCATATGCCGGCAAGACTGCTGCCGGCGTCCCTTCCATGCGTACCGCGCCACCGTCTATCCAGTACACATAATCGCAGGCTTCCACCGTACTCAACCTGTGGGCTACCACCACCAATGTCATATGCGCCCGCAGGCTGTGGATGGTCTGCTGGATGGCCTGTTCCGCCGCGCCGTCCAGGGCGCAGGTGGCCTCGTCAGACAGGATGAACTGCGGATCGTTATACAGCGCGCGGGCAATGGCTACCCGCTGCACCTGGCCGCCGGAAAGGCGTACGCCGCGTTCACCTATGGCTGTGTCGATATTTTGCTCCAGGTCGTCGGTAGTGTCCAGAATTTTTCGCACATTTCGTAGCGGCCCGCGTGGTCAGGATTTTTGGGTCTGCCTTAAGGCGCTGGCGCGGGCCTTGCGAGCGGTACATTCAAAGATGCCGCGGCTGCAAGGGCCGTGACAGCGCCGACGCTATTCTGCTTCCTCCCTGGACATGCACAGATACCGCTGTGTGCCCCATTTCTGGCCCGCCATATAGCGCAGCCGGGCCGCTACCAGCATTAAGGCCGCGTGCCCATCGGGAAAGCTCCCCACCACCCGCGTTCGCCGCCGAATTTCACGATTCAGCCTTTCGAGCGGGTTATTTGTCCGAATATGCCGCCAGTGCGCGGCGGGAAAT